>QNEM01000056.1 GCA_003645215.1 Gammaproteobacteria bacterium | reverse complement strand
GATCTTCATGGGTATAACCGAAGGCCTGTTGTCTTTGTAACAGGGTATCGTAATCAGAACCATGGATCTGTTTTGGGCTGGGTTAATTTTCAACCGGGATAAGATTTTCTTTTAGCCAGTCGGCATAAGGATGTGCTACAGCAAATTCCTTTTTCAGTTCTTCGTCATCAATGATGCGACCCTGTTTGGTATCCACCATAAAGATACGGCCTGGATGCAGGCGATCTTTGATCAATACATTTTCTGGTGCGATATCCAGTACACCGACTTCTGAAGCCATCACCACCATGTCATCTTTGGTGACGTAATAACGTGAAGGTCTCAGACCGTTACGATCGAGAACCGCACCAATGACTTCACCATCGGTAAACGCAACAGAGGCAGGACCATCCCAGGGCTCCATCAAGGTAGCGTGGTATTCATAAAAAGCCTTACGCTCTGCATCCATGGTTTCATGACCACTCCAGGCTTCCGGTATCATCATCAAGATGGCATGCGGTAGTGAACGTCCGGTCATGTGTAAAAATTCCATGGCATTATCGAATGTTGCAGAGTCACTGCCGCCCTCGATGACAATGGGGAATAATTTCTTCAGATCATCACCAAACAATTCTGATTCACAGAGTGGTTCACGTGCTCGCATCCAGTTGGCATTGCCGCGTGCAGTATTGATCTCGCCGTTATGTGCAACATATCTGAAAGGGTGTGCCAGTTTCCAGGCAGGAAAAGTGTTGGTGGAAAATCTTTGATGAACCAGCGCCATTGCTGATTCAAAATCAGGTTCCTTGATATCCGGGAACATGGGTTCGATCTGAGGGCCAGTCAACATGCCTTTGTAGATGCATGTTCTGTAGGACAATGATGGTAGATAAAATTTGTCCTGTTCACTTAGGTCAGAACCCCATACTGCATGTTCTACTAACTTGCGTATGACATAGAGTTTTCTTTCGAAGCTGGCCTCGTCCTTGACGTCATCACTGCGGCCAATAAATATCTGTTTGAATGTTGGTTCACCCATCAGTGCCGTTGGGCCTAAATCAGAATCATTGGTGGGCACATCTCGCCAACCCAGGACTGTCTGTCCTTCTTCTATAACGATTTTCTCAAAAATTTCCTGGCACTGTTTTGATTGTTCCGCATCGGTAGGCAAGAAAACCATGCCTGCTCCGTAATGACCATAGTCAGGTAATTCAATATTGATTTCCTTACAAACACGGACGAAAAATTTATGTGGCGTTTGAATGATCATGCCAACACCATCACCGGTATTTTCTTCACAACCACAGGCACCACGATGCACCAGGTTTTTGAGAATGGTCATCGCATTCTCTACGATTTTATGTGACTTACGTCCTTTAATATCTACAACAAAACCAACACCGCATGAGTCATGTTCATAGGCTGGATCGTATAAACCTTCTGTTGGTGGGGTGTGTGCTTGTGGATAATCTTTCTGCATGCAATATTTCGCCAAATTAAAGTTTGAATTAATTTTCTACTGGATTAAGTGCCTGTGCACTTAAATTGCCCGTCTTACCTGAGATTCCCTGCTGTTTATTTAATTGTTCTGCTAATGCCACGCCCATATGGCTAGATTTGCAGGAATGACTATTTTTTGAACGGCCGGAGATTATAGTGTTGTATTGGCATTATGTCACGATGCAACATGGAAACTGTCAGTATATGACTGATAGACGTAGATCGATGCATTTAACAACAGATACTGCAATAATTAGTGAAAATAGAAGAAGTTATTGCCGAATAACTACAGTTTTACTCATTCGCTGATTCGTTCGGACTCGGCAAATGCAAACCTGTCCGTCATCCCGGCAATATAATCGGCAATCACTCTTGCCTTGCCTGATGTGCCCTGTTCCTTTTCATAGTTAACGATACTTTTCTGCACGTCTTCAGGTAACAGGGTCTGTTCGGACATAAAGCCATCAAACAATTGCCGTATCACCTGCTTGGCATCGGCACTCATTTTTTCTACTTTATCGTGCTTATAAAGATGTTTATTTAAAAATCGTTTTAGTTCCAGGTTCTGTTTGGCAACAGACTCACTTAATTTAACCAGGGGTCTTCCCGCCCCCCTGACGTCATCGATGGTTAACGGGTTTAGTGAATCTATATTTTCCTGACTGTTCGAAATAAGATCACTGACCAGCGTATTGATCATGCGGCGTATCACTTCATGAATCATCCTTTTATCAGATAGCATTGGATATTTTTCAGTGACTATCATCAGCTCCCTGGAGAACAGTTCACATTCTGCCAATTGATCGAAGCTGATTAGCCCGGCCCGTAAACCATCATCCACATCATGATTGTTATAGGCGATCTGATCGGCGATATCTGCTACCTGTGCCTCAAGACCCGGCTGTAGATTATCCAGAAAGCGCTGTCCTATCGCACCCAGCTCTTTGGCCTTGCTACGAGAACAATGCTTGAGTATGCCTTCCCTGGTTTCATACATCAGGTTCAGGCCTGTGAACTCCGCATACTTCTCTTCAAGCACATCAACGACCCTTAAGGACTGCAGGTTATGCTCGAAGCCACCGAATTCCTTCATACAAAGGTTCAGTTCATCCTGACCGGCATGTCCAAAAGGCGTATGACCAAGATCATGTGCCAGACAAACAGCTTCGGTTAAATCTTCATTGAGTTGTAGTGAACGACTTATGGTACGACCAATCTGGGCAACTTCAATTGAATGGGTCAATCGTGTACGGAACATGTCCCCGACATGATTCACAAATACCTGGGTTTTATATTCCAGTCTTCGAAATGCCGAGGAATGCACAACGCGATCACGATCTCTCTGGAACTGATTACGATGTGAAGGCTCCGATTCCCTAAACTCGCGCCCTAAAGAATTTTCTTCACTGGCCGCATAGCATGCCAGCTTCACTGTTACCCCTTCCCTTCGCTAGAGCTGCTATTGTTCGAGGCAAAGTGGTTTAATGTTTCCATTAACAAGTCTTCATCAAATTCATCTGTTACCACGGCTTCGCCAATACCTTTTAACAGGATCAAAAATAACACACCATCTTTTGCTTTTTTATCGACAGACATTAACTCGCGCATCTTTTCCGGATCGAAGTTGTCGGGCAATGTCACAGGTAACTTTAATTTAAGCAGCATGCTTTCTATGCGCTCACATACTTCTTTTTCAATCCAGCCCATACGACGGGAAAGATCTGCTGCCATCAACATGCCCAGGGCAATGGCCTCTCCATGTAGCCATGTTCCATAACCAAGACCTGTCTCAATGGCATGGCCAAATGTGTGACCCAGATTAAGTAGTGCACGAACCCCGGATTCCCTTTCATCTTCTGCAACAATATCTGCCTTGTTGCTACAGGATTGTTCAATAATATAGGCAAGCGCTTCTGGTTCACGATTAACTAATGAATCTACATTATCTTCTATCCAGTCGAAAAATCCTGCATCTCTTATCAGTCCATACTTAAGGACCTCGGCAAGTCCTGCACTGACTTCTCTATCATCAAGTGTATCCAGTACCGAGGTATCAGCGATTACGGCTTGTGGCTGATGGAATGCACCGATCATGTTTTTGCCCGCGGCATGATTAACACCGGTTTTCCCTCCTACCGATGAATCTACCTGTGCCAGAACGGTAGTGGGTATTTGAACAAAGTCTATGCCACGTTGATAACAGGCCGCAGCGAAACCGGTAATGTCACCGACGACACCGCCACCTAATGCCACCAGGCAGCTGTTCCTGCTAAAACGTTTTTCCAGTAATGCAGTAATAATGTCATTGACTGCAGCCAGTGTTTTGTATTGTTCGCCATCTTCAAGAATCACTGATGCAGTATCAAAACCTTTCAGGGATTGCATGACTTTTTCCAGGTATAAAGGTGCAACGGTTGTGTTGCTTACAACCATCACTTGCCTGGATTTGATATTTTCAGAGAACAGGTTTTCTTTACCCAGCAGATCATTACCTGCATAGATTGGATAACTACGTTCACCAAGTTCTACGATTATTTTTTTCATTAGTTCTAGTGTTCAACAGACATTATCTGCGCAATTATATCATTGATAGAATGACCACCTGTATCGATCACCATATCAGCAACTTCTTCATATAATGGTCCGCGTATTTCAAGTAATTCTCTGAGCACAGCTTCAGGTTCGGAATTCTGCAACAATGGTCTTTTACTGTCTCTGGACGTTCTTTTTAACAATTGATTGATATCAGATTTAAGATAGACAACAAACCCTCTTGTAGAAAGATACCCTCTATTTTCCTCATTCAGAACTGCACCACCGCCCGTTGCCAACACAATATTTGACATCGATGTAAGCTCATCTAGAAGTTGTGCTTCTCTCTTGCGGAAACCTTCTTCACCCTCTATCTCGAATATAAGATTAATCGATGCGCCAGTACGATCCTCGATCTCATGATCACAGTCATAAAATTGTTGCAAAGATTTCTTTGCCAGTTTTTTTCCAATAGTAGACTTGCCGGTGCCCATGGGCCCGATTAAAAATATGTTAGATGTTAATTTCAATTTGAGTACTCAGCAGCTACGAATCATAAAAACAGGTCAAGAATGAATTTCCCCAGGATCAATTATAAACAAGAAAAACCATAAGCAAGGATAAGCTATAAACAGAAAACAAAAAAGGACGTGACATTTCTGCCACATCCTTTTAGGCCAAATCCTTTTTAGATATTTTTAAGGTGTTACCTGGTCTTTATATTTTAAGACTTTCCTTCAATATTTTTGGTGTCACGAAGATAAGTAACTCAGATTTGGTTTCACTTGTTGATGATCTTTTGAAGAGGAAACCAACATAGGGCAAATCACCAAAGAAAGGCACCCTTTCAACGGCGTTCGTTTCATTACGTGTATAGACACCACCCAAGACCACCGTTTCACCATTATCAACCAGTACCTGTGTTTCCACTCTACGTGTATTAATTGGTATACCACCAACCACCGGTAAGCCAGGGGAATCCTGAGAAACACTTAAATCGAGTAACACGCGATCATCTGGTGTGATTTGGGGCGTCACCTCAAGTGATAATACCGCTTTCTTGAATGCCGTTGTTGTTGCACCACTTGATGAAGCTTCCTGATAGGGAATCTCGACACCAGATTCGATAATCGCTGTACTCTGGTTCGATGTGATCACCTTTGGACTTGCGATATCTTCACCGCGCCCCTCAGCTACCAAAGCTGTGAGTTCAAGTTGCAGGAGATAAGAGCCTATCTTGCCGACAATCAATGATGCACCTGCGCCACTGGCCAATGCCGGCAGATCAACAAGCAGGTTTTCGATACCATCTCTTGCAGTACCACCAGTGCCATCAACATTGCCTTCCTCTGAGCCAGTAAAAATCGCTACCGGATCTCTTGGATTAGGGCCAATATCTTCTCTTGTAACCGCATTGCCCTGTTTTGTATTCTTAGCGTAACCAAACCTGACACCAAGATCCTTGGCAAAATTTTCATCCGCATTCACTATGCGAGACTCTATGAGAACCTGCCGTATAGGGATATCGAGTTTCGCCAACATCTCCCTGATGCTCTCAAGACTTGCCGTGATGTCCTGAATGATCAGTGTATTGGTGCGAACATCTATGGTCACGCTACCACGTTCGGAGAGCAGGTTATTTTCATCAGCCTTAATCAAATCGGCGAGATCACCTGCCTTGGCATAATTAACCTGAATAAATTCGGTATACAGAGGAGCCAGCTCCTCGACTTGTCTTGAAGATTCAAGTTCCAGTTGCTCACGTGCAGCAATCTCTGCATTTGGAGCCACCATGATGACATTATCAATTTGCCTCATCCCCAGACCTTTTGCCTTCAATATAATGTCTAATGCCTGATCCCACGGAACATTCTTCAAACGTAATGTCACATTTCCGCCTACAGTATCACTGGCCACCATATTTAATCCTGTGAAATCAGCAATCAACTGCAATACTGCACGCACTTCAATGTCCTGAAAATTCAGGGACAGACGCTCGCCTGTGAAACCAGCTTTTTCTTTTCTGGTTTCTTGCTCCTGTTCACTCAGGGGACGTACTTCAACAATAAAAGTATTATCTGACTGATAAGCCAGATGGTCATATTGCTGGGCAGTCGTCGAAATCATCATTCGGGTACCATTGTTACTGCCTTTTGTATCAATCTCCTTGACTGGAGTGGCAAAATCAACCACATCAAGCTTTCTGTCCAACTCACCAGGAAGTGCGGCGCCAATAAAATCTAGCACTATTTTGCCACCTACCTGATTCATATCTACGCTGATAGAAGGATCAGACAAGGTAACGATGACCCGACCTTCACCATCATCGCCCCTTCTAAAATCGATACCTTCTATACTTGAGCTTGTACCACCAGCATTATTCGTACTTAATAAAGAAGATGGAGCACCTCCTCTCAGGGCATCAGCTACAATTACATCATTAACACCAAGCGTTACTATCACTGAACTCCCCTGTACATCAATTTCATAGGGAACTGAGTTCACAAGATTAAGTACAACGCGTGTCCTGCCAGCTGCCTCAACTGCAGAAACGCTGTGGGCCACACCCACATCAATGGATTGGCTCTTTTGGACAGCACCAAGCTGTGTATTTGGAAAATCCAGCGCAATCCTGGCCGGGTTATCGATTGTGAAATTCAGAGGTTCTCCCTCCATGGGTTCGGATAACTCAATTTGCAATTGCACCCTTTCGCCCGGCAAGACGGAATAGCTGATATTGTCCAGTGTCGCCGCTTGTACAGTTGCAGTGAATCCTGCTATAGCAAATAAAACCACTAAACTGAAGAATTTAGTAACGATATGACTGATACGCTTAGTCATTGCCTGTATACCCCTATCTTTGCTGTTAATTTGATTCGCAGTCATCATGTGCCACCCTCTGATTCTATTCATTGTTCTTCCAACGCAATTGCTGCCTGACGTTCTTCCCATCGTCCCTGGCTGTTCCTGACGATCTCCCTGAGTTCTATCTTGTCTTCAAAAACATTCAATATCTTTCCTGTATTACGACCCATATAATTTCCAACTCTAATTCTGTGAACGGATCCCTCCGGATCTTGTATGATGCCCCATTGAGAATCTTCATTCTCCATGGTCCCAACCATGCGCAGACTATCGAGTTCAAATTGTTCTAACTCTTCCTTATTGCGATGTTTTATCTCATTCTCCATTTCTTCTGTTAATCCGCTATCCTTCTCTTGTATTAACGCAGTGTCTTCACTTGGTGCGTAAAACAAAACAAAGGGATCACGCGCATCATCTTCTGCAGACTGGTAAGCATAGGCCTCATAAGGCTTAATCTCCGGTAAAGGCTCTATTCTGCCTCCCGGCCTCGCCAGGGTTTCCTGGACATATTGATCCAGATCACTGATATCTGTTGAGACACACCCACTCAAAAGCAGGAATGTAGATAAGAAACCTGTTATCCATATGGATTTCAAGATGGCCTTAAACCGAAATAAAGTTATCATGAGTCGTCTTCGTCCAGTGCACGGTAGGTCTTGGCTGTTGCATCCATAACCAGTTTATTACCTTTTTGTCTCGTGATAGTGATGTTATGTGTAGTCACAATTCTGGGTAATGCCGCTATGCCGCTAACAAATTCCCCCAATTGATGGTAACCACCAATAACCCGTATTGAAATTGGCAACTCAGAATAGAATTCGGCCGGTTTTTCACCGCCAGGTTTAAACAATTCGAATTCCAGACCCGCCGCAAGACCTGTCTGCGAAATATCAACGATAAGCCCGGCAACCTCCGTTTGATCAGGCAATTGCCTGATCATGTCACCAAATGACTGTTTCATCTCAGCCAATTGTTCTTTCAAGGCATTCAGATTAGCGGCCTTTCTCTGCTTGATTTCAAAAGTCTCTTTCAGGCTGATTTCTTCCTGTTCTACTTTCGCAAGCTCTTCTAATTGCAGCTTTATATCCTGGCTCCAGGTTCCATATGCAATCGCTGCACAAACCACAGCTACGACGACTGCCCTTATGGGTAGTGGCCAGGATCCAATATTCTGTGGATCAAGACTGTTTAGTTCATCTAAGGTCATGCGTCATCCTCCTCAGTAGATGCCTTCGGTATCACCTGATTAAAACGCATGGTGAAATTGCTTACCCGCTGCCCTTGTTCATTTTGTGCCTGAATCACATCAAGCTGGGGATCCCCCAGCCATGCAGATGCTTTCAGTTTTCTCATAAATGAAGATACTCTGGCATTCGACTGGGCCACACCACTAATAGTAATTGACGGACCTTTTTGTTTTACTGACTTGATACTCACACCTTCGGGCAGACTCGTCACCATCTCATCAAAAAGATGCACAATCAGCGGGCGATTACCCTGCAATCGTTCAATAGCATCAATACGTGCCTTCAACCTTTTCTTTTCTTTTTCGAGACGTTTAATTTCTTCAATCTTCTTCTCGAGTTTGACTATCTCAACATTTATAAAATCATTTCGTGATACCTGATAATCAATACGCAGAGTATTGTAAAAGTGGAATGCCCCCCATATACAGAGCGTTAATACGGCAAAAACACCTATCGTAGTGTAGAACGCTTGTTGACGTTCTTTGCGAAGCTCCTCTCTCCAGGGGAGTAGATTAATTTTGGCCATTAGTCAAAACTCCTTAAGGCTAATCCACATGAAACCATCAACGATGGGGCATCATTACTCAACGCCTGGGCAGGTATTTTTGATGACAGAGACATATTTGCAAAAGGGTTTGCGACAATAGTCGACACACCTACTGCAGCCTCAACAATATCCGAGATACCATCAATGGAGGCACAACCTCCGGCAAGTATCAGGTGGTCAATTTGTGCAATTGCGCTGGATGAAAAAAAGAATTGTTGTGCACGACTTATCTGTTGTGCCATAGACTCCTTGAATGGTTCCAGGACTTCCGGCTCATAATTGTCAGGTAAACCACCCTGTTTTTTTGCCAGGCCTGCTTCTTCGTAAGAAAGCCCATAGCGACGCTGTATATCTTCTGTTAACTGTGCACCACCGAAAGCCTGCTCTCTTGAATAAATTATTTTCAGATTTTCCAGAACGCTGAAGGTAGTCACTGCAGAACCGACATCGGCCACAGCTATAACCTGACCTTCTCCTCCACCGAATAATTCCTGTGCCATCATTGCCACGGTATTTTCCAAAGCAAAGGCCTCAACATCGACAACCTTTGCCTCCAGACCACCCACCTCAAGTGCAGCAATCCGCAAATCGACATTCTCACTTCTTGATGCTGCAAGCAACACATCCACCTGGCCCTCACTTCCTTCGGTCGGACCCATAACTTCAAAGTCCATACTGACTTCTTCAAGTGGGAAGGGGATATATTGATCAGCCTCTAGCTGTATCTGACTTTCCATATCCTCATCAGAAAGATCTGCCGGCATGGTGATTACTTTCGTAATTACTGCAGAACCAGCAACTGCTGCCGCGCCTAGTTTGGTGCGCGTGCCGGATTTTTTAACAGCCTTTCCGATTGCCTCCCCGACAACATCTGCATCAGCAATATTTTTTTCGACAACAGAATTTGCAGGAAGCGGTTCAACAGAGTAACTTTCAATACGGTATTTGTTACCGCTCTTACTCAACTCAAGTAACTTGATCGCAGTTGCAGTAATATCGATACCCAATAGTGGTTTAGATTTTTTCTTAAACAACACGACTTTTTCCTTTTATTGTCACAGAGTTATATGGCTTACACATAAACAACATTAAGTACTTCTGCCAACTATAGCCAACGAAAACTTAAAAAACAAATACTTTTTTGCATTATTTAAAGTATTACATTAATAACTTTATAAACTGAAAAAGCCATATATCTAGGATATTTCTGAGTTAGACTACACAATATGTTGCGATTTACATTCAATTTCATCCT
>QNEM01000055.1 GCA_003645215.1 Gammaproteobacteria bacterium | reverse complement strand
TTCCTCATACACTAACCGATTAAAGGAAACAGAAAATGAATGACGTAGTAGAAATGATCCCCATTTCCAATCTAGCATTGACCTTTCTACCGGTCATCATTGTTATAGGTATTTTGTACAGGTGGTCTCTGGACGCAGGAACATCGATTTATGCTGTTATCAGGATGCTGATCCAGCTACTTTTGATAGGTTATGCCCTGGTATACATCTTTGAAACTGATAATGCATGGGTCGTGATCCTGGTTCTGACAATCATGTTACTTGCCTCGAGCTGGATAGCCATTCGACCAATTAAACATAAAAAATCCGGTGATTACCTGAAAGCATTTATATCGATTTCTATTAGTGGAATTTGCACTCTATGGCTGATTACCCAGGCCGTGCTGGAACTGCAACCATGGTTCCTGCCGCATTACATGATCCCGTTGGCCGGCATGATATTCGCCAATTCCATGAATTCGGTGAGTCTGGCTGCGGAACGTTATGAATCAGAAATTGCAAATGGTGTGCCGATTATAAGTGCTCGCCATACTGCTCTGCATGCTGCACTGATTCCGACGATCAATATGCTATTTGCTGTTGGGCTGGTATCTTTACCTGGCATGATGACCGGACAAATACTTTCCGGTGTCTCACCGCATGTTGCGGTGAGATATCAAATCATGGTGATGTGTATGATATTTGGATCTGCGGGGATTGCGTCTGCATGTTTTCTGACCCTGGCCAATTTAAATTTGGCAACAAAAATGAAAGATTAGCTGGAATATCAGGCCAATGCACAAGGTATCTGTTTACTGTGTCTGTTTTGCGCCTGCCTGAGTCAGGGTGCGCCTTAATATGGTCTGTTACATTAACATTTTAACTTTCATGGCCGCTCTTTCATCTATTTCTTTTCTGACTTTCCCGGTCAGATAGCTTGCCTTAAGTCCTTTTTGCTTACATTCTTTGAGAAGGCCTTTTATTTTTGCATCAGACTTGTTTGCCTTCAGGGAAGCTATCAGCATATCAACCAATGTCTCGGACCATAGTGTCTTTGCTTGCGTAGTATCGTCATCACCCATCACTATTTATCTCCTGCATAATTAAATGTTTTATATTTTTACATCAAACATTATTAACCAGATGAACATCCTGTCTTGGGAAAGGGATCACTATATTTGCATCCTTCAGTGCTGAATAAATTTTCTGGTTCACCTGATACATCAACTGATAGTACTGTTTCGTTGGAACCCAGTAGCGAACACCTATATTAATGGATGAATCACCAAAACCTTCAATTCCAACTTGTGGGCCTGGTTCGCTGGGAACCTCTGAAAATTCTTCAAGAACTTTCAGAATAACTGCGACAGCCTGTTCTGTGTCACTTTCATAAGCAATACCGATTGTTGATTCGACAATCAGGTATTCATATGTGTTATGTAGAATTTCACCGACGATTTTGTTGTTGGGAATCGTAATCAGTTCTCCGTCTTCAGTCCTCAACCATGTATAGGCTAGCTTGATCTCTTCTACGATCCCGGTAACTTCCTGAATTCTTATTGTGTCACCTACAATGAATGGTCTGGTCAGGATAATGGTCAGACCAGAACCGTAATTTGAAAGCGGTCCTTGCAAGGCTAAAGTACTACCAAAGGCAACCGCGCCCAAAGCTGCAATTAATGGCGTTATTGTTATTCCGAATTTACCCAGGGCAACAATGGCAACAAAAATAATGATGAGAGTTTTGGCAATGCCGGCAAAGAATTTCGCCAGCGTGATATCTAAACCAGCTCGATCACATACCTTCAGGACAGCTTTGGCAACCCATCTGGAGACCTGCCAACCAATCAGTAATATAATGATTGCGCCAAATACCTGAAATCCATAATTGACGGCAAACTCGTTGAGTATGTCTACGATATTTTGTATTTGCTGAATATCCTGTTCCACAATATTTACCTGTTTCTGGATTTAAATAATAGATTCAGAATACACTTATTGATGCAGACTTAAAACTTACTCAAACTACTTTAGCTGCCTTGCCATTTGTTTCTATTGAGTCCACCAATCATTTTGAATTATTTATACCTGTGCTTATGCAAATAGCCGGAAGTCATTGGAAAATTCTGATTTATGCTAATCAGGCATAATAATACGTTTAAAACCCAGCAGAATTCTTCCAAGTCACTGTAAATTATACGAAAATTATGCTGGAAATGCAGTCCGAGACAGTGTAGCTTAGCTTCCCCCTTGATATCACTAAAGACTATTCACGAAGGATTAAGAACCTGGATATGAGCCGTAAATTATTTTTACAGACCATGGGTTGTCAGATGAACGAATATGATTCAGCCAAGATGCTGGATGTCCTCGCTGAATCCCATGGTGCGACCAGGACAGATAAGGCTGAGGAAGCAGACATCATTCTACTCAATACCTGTTCGATTCGTGAAAAAGCCCAGGAAAAAGTATTTTCTCAATTGGGTCGCTGGCGACCATTTAAAGACAGAAAGCCTGATCTGGTGATTGGTGTGGGTGGCTGCGTAGCAAGTCAGGAAGGTGCTACTATTTTTAAACGTGCACCTTATGTTGATTTGGTCTTTGGGCCGCAGACCTTGCACCGTCTTCCAGAGATGGTCGACAATGCCATAAAAACAAGGAAACCGGTGATTGATATTTCCTTTCCTGAGATTGAGAAATTTGATCATTTACCAGAGGCTAGGGCAGAAGGTCCAACAGCCTTTGTTTCTATCATGGAAGGATGTAGTAAATATTGTACCTTCTGTGTTGTGCCCTACACCCGTGGTGAGGAGATCAGCCGAACCTTTGATGATGTGATCAATGAGGTTGTTGAGCTGGCTGCCCAGGGTGTCAGGGAAATTAATTTACTCGGCCAGAATGTTAATGCCTATCGCGGTGAAATGCATGATGGTGAAATCGCAGACCTGGCACTGCTGATCGAATATGTTGCAGCAGTTGAAGGTATAGAGCGTATTCGTTACACAACCTCCCATCCTGTTGAATTTTCAGATAGATTGATTGAGGCCTACGCAAAAGTACCTGAACTGGTAAATCATCTGCATTTACCTGTCCAAAGTGGCTCCGACCGTGTGCTTTCCCTGATGAAAAGAGGGCATACCGTGCTGGAATATAAATCCAAGATACGAAAATTACGTAAAATCAGGCCTGATATCAGTTTATCTTCAGATTTTATTATCGGCTTTCCCGGTGAGACTGATAATGATTTTGAGGCAACAATGAATTTGATCGCCGAGATTGGCTTTGATCATTCGTTCAGCTTTGTATACAGCAAACGGCCCGGAACCCCGGCATCATCATTTAATGACGATGTGCCAGCAGAGACAAAAAAACAACGTTTGAATATTCTGCAAGCCAGGATTAATTCCAAAGCTATGGAAATCAGTCACAACATGGTCGGGGAAATAGCACAGGTTCTGGTTGAAGGGTTTTCCAAAAAAGATGAGAAACAACTTCGTGGCAAAACAGAAAATAATCGTACCGTAAACTTTACTGGTCCGGCATCGCTAATTGGTGATTTTGCTCATGTGTTGATTACCGAAGCATTGCCAAATTCCTTACGCGCCGAATTACAACAGATGCCAGTCACCAGTTCAGAAACGACACTTCAACAATCAGCGTTATAACATTTCTTGAACGCATCACCTGATAACCTGCATCCCAGATCAACAGACATAGTTCTGGAACCGGAGGACAATTCCCGGCTGGCAAATCTCTGTGGCCCGATGGATAAAAATCTTCGGCACATAGAAAGGAGACTCGGTGTTGAGATCAACAACCGCGGAAATACCTTTTGCATTATTGGTGTAAGTGAAACCGTTGATCGTACAGAACAACTTTTACAATCACTTTACGAAATGACAGCAGTAGAGGCATTGTCGCCTGAAAAAGTACATCTTCATATTCAGGACATGGGTGTTGATCGTGAAGTCGCGGAGGATGGTGACACTGATACAAATATTAAAACAAAACGTGGAATCATTAGAGGCAGAAGTCCAAACCAGAGAAGTTACCTGAGAAGTATCTTCGACCACGATATCAGTTTTGGTATTGGCCCTGCCGGCACCGGTAAAACCTATCTTGCTGTTGCCTGTGCTGTGGCTGCACTGGAACAGGATCGTGCACGCCGCATTGTCCTGGTACGTCCTGCTGTCGAGGCCGGCGAGAAGCTTGGTTTTCTTCCCGGTGATCTTATTCAGAAAGTCGACCCTTATCTGCGACCACTGTATGACGCCCTGTACGAAATGCTCGGTTTCGAACAGGTAGCAAAGTATATTGAACGTAATGTAATCGAGGTTGCGCCGCTGGCATTTATGCGTGGACGCACACTTAATGAATCCTTCGTAATTCTGGATGAAGCCCAGAACACGACAGTCGAACAGATGAAAATGTTTCTCACCCGCATTGGTTTTGCATCAACAGCGGTCATTACCGGTGATATTACCCAGACAGATTTACCTCGAGGCAAAGACTCGGGCCTGCGCCAGGTAATTGATGTACTCAAAGAAGAAGATGACATCAGCTTTACCTTCTTTACTTCAAAAGACATCGTTCGCCATCCGCTGGTCGCAAAAATACTGAATGCTTATGAGAAACATGAGCAGGGTAATCAAAACTGATGCCCATTGAAGTAGATGTTCAATACGCAACAGATGGGCCTGATTTACCTGAGAAGAGCCAGTTAAAACTCTGGGTGGAGACAGCATTGGAGGATCTGCAGGAAAATGCTGTACTAACTATCCGTATTGTTGATGAGGATGAAGCGACACAATTGAATGAACAGTGGCGAAAATCACAAGGCCCCACAAATGTGCTATCTTTTGCCTATGAAGGGGAACCGGAGATTGCTCCGGATTTACTTGGCGATATCGTTGTTTGCGCACCGGTGGTCGCCAGAGAGGCAAAAGAGCAAAATAAAAATATCGATGCACATTGGGCACATATGGTAATTCATGGTGTTTTACATCTAAAAGGTTTTGATCATATCAAGCCAGAAGATGCCGACTGTATGGAAAGCCTCGAGATTAAGATCCTTGAAGAATTAAATTATAATAATCCCTACCTCATCACCCAGTCCTGAGATCCTGAACCAGATAATTCAAACATAGATAAATACATGGGCAACAATACATCTGACAAACGTCAGTTCAACATTTTACAAAAGATAGTTTCTTTATTTTCAAGTGAACCTGAAAATAGACAGGAACTGGTTGAGCTTTTACGCCAATCAGAAACCAGAAACCTGCTGGATCATGATGCATTAACAATGATTGAAGGGGCCTTACAGGTCTCCGAGATGCAAGTGCGAGATATCATGATTCCACGCGTGCAGATGATCGTGATTAAAAATGATGCAGATCCTGAAGATATCCTTGCAACTGTTGTTGAATCAGGTCATTCAAGATTTCCTGTGATAGGTGAAGATACTGATGAGATAACGGGGATTCTCCTGGCAAAAGATTTATTGAGTTATTTTTCTGACAGGGAAAATACCGGGTTTAATATTAAGGACATGATGCGCAGGGCTGCATATGTCCCGGAAAGTAAACGTCTCAATGTTCTATTGAGAGAATTTCGCTCAAACCGCAACCACATGGCCATTGTTGTAGATGAATATTCAGGCGTTGCCGGACTTGTCACCATGGAAGATGTCATCGAGGAAATCGTTGGTGAGATTGAAGATGAACATGATATCGACAATGAAGATCACATCAAACCACATGAACGGAACCGTTACACTGTAAAAGCCGTAACACCGATCGATGAATTCAATGAATTTTTCAACACTGAACTCAGTGATGATGAATACGATACCATTGGTGGCCTGGCACTCAAGGCATTTGGTCATGTCCCGAAACGTGGGGAGAGTGTTGAACTCGAAGGCTTTAATGTCAAGGTACTGCGTGCTGATAAAAGAAGGATTCATTTAATGCGCATGAACCAGGTTGAACAATATTTATCAGAGACTGATTCAGAACCATCCGCATAGCAAGCTGATAGACTATTTGTAACATTGATGACTTTACAAACATTTGCAAATTAAACCGCAAAAGAATTTTTTACTGAAACTCACCAGCTGCTTCCTGTCAGGTGCGCTGCTGCCTCTGGCTTTTTCCCCCTATGACTATCCCATCATCGCTGTCCTGTCATTGGCCTGGTTATTTTATACAGTACTGGAAAGCACTCCTAAAGATGCAGGGTACTTTGGGTATGTCTTTGGCTTTGGTATGTTTGGCTTTGGTGTTAGCTGGTTACACATCAGTATCAATTTATTTGGCGGGGTCAATCTTACAGGTTCGTTTATAATTACATTCGTACTGGTCGCGTATCTTTCGCTATACCCTGCTTTGCTTGCCTTCGTATATCAGCGTTTGTTTGCCAATAAAGGCATTCTTGTCTTTGTTATTGTTATGCCCACCTTATGGGTGTTGTCCGAATGGTTTCGCTCCAGTATTTTCACCGGTTTCCCCTGGCTGAATATTGGCTATAGCCAGATCGATACCCCTGTGTCCTCTGTGGCTCCTGTGCTGGGGCAATATGGCGTAAGCTGGTTTACAGCATTAATCTCAGCATTACTCGTGGCGCTGTATCTGACATCCAGGATGGTAAAGATAACACTGGTCTGTGTCCTGTTCGGCACATGGCTTGGACTGTATGCCTTAAGTGGTATTCAATGGACCACAGATAAAAACCGCGATATTTCAGTGGCCCTGGTTCAAGGTGCAATCCCACAAGAGATGAAATGGGAACCGGAACAAAAACAGAAGACACTTGATCTCTATCTATCGCTATCAGAAGAATACCAGGACAGCCAATTGATCATCTGGCCTGAAACAGCCATCCCTGTGTTGTATCATCAAGCTGAGAAATTTATTAATGCAATGGCATCAATAGCAAAAAGTCAAAACCATGATTATGTGGTTGGCATCCCTTTTCATGATCCTGATTCAAATAAATTCTATAACGGTATTACTGTGATTGGCAGTAGCAATGACACCTACTACAAACAACACCTGGTGCCATTCGGGGAATATTTACCTTTCGACAAATGGCTACGTCCTGTTCTTGAACTGATGAAGATTCCAATGTCTGACTTTAGTCCGGGCACCTATAAAAAACCTGTGATCCACGCCGCCGGCGAAACAATAGGTGTGTCAATTTGTTATGAAGATGTATTTGGTGAAGAAGTTATTTCGGCACTACCTGAAGCAACGATCCTGATAAATATCAGTAACGATGCCTGGTTTGGAGACTCCATAGCACCACACCAACATCTACAAATGGCAAGGATGCGCGCACTGGAAACAGGTCGCTACATGCTGCGCTCAACCAATACCGGTGTCAGTGCCATCATAAATGAAAAAGGGGTTGTTACTGCAAGCTCACCACAGTTCATTCCTCACGTGACCAGCGATAAGGTCAAAACCTTCGAGGGACTAACACCTTATGCAAGGTTTGGAAATTGGCCAGTAATTATTGCTGCTTTTTTAGTACTGTTGATTTCTTTTTTCAGATTCAGGAAATTATCAGAAGCTAACATCTAGGCCAGGACATAATCTAGATAACGATCTCTCTGGAGGCCTTGACCTCTTCCAGCCTTTCTTTTAATTCCGGATTGGTCTCAGCAATTTTCATAATATCTGCGTGGCTTAATTTCAATAATGCCGTCTGTTCCTTGATCTTTACCGTTGCCGTACGTACCTTATCACCCAACAAGGCCATTTCACCAAAAAAATCACCTTCCTTAAGCTCAGCGATCAGTTCGCCAGTCTTATAAATCGAAACTACACCATGAATAATGATAAACATGGAATCTCCACTTTCACCTTCTGTCATGACAGAATCTCCGGGCTTGTACCCGACTGACATCGTATGCTCAACAATCTGTTCTAACACTTCACTTGAGAGTCCACGCAACAGGGGAACCAGGCTAACCAGATCTGTTTGTGCTTCTCTTTCTTCTTTAATATCTGTCAGTCTATGCTTTAATTCAGTTCCCTCTCCAGCGAGTTGCATGACATCTCGTCTTGTTAATCGCAGCAACGTCGATGGGTGTTTCGCCTTGACCGTTGCCGTCCGTACTTGATCTCCCAATAAAGCCATCTCGCCAAAAAAATCACCATCGCTTAATTCAGCAACCTTCTTATCGCCCTTATATACAGATGTAACACCATGGGTAATTATATAGAGGGCATCACCACGCTCACCTTCTCCTATGACAATATCACCCGCCAGAAATGTCACCGACTTTGCATGCCCTGAAAGTTGTTCAAGTACTTCTGTTGGTAATCCCTTTAATAGAGGAACCGTACCAATTAATTCACTGGCATCAAGTCTGGGTGCTGCATCGCTAACAGGTGGGAGTTTTGAAATCGCTTCATGAACCATTTTTTCTATTCGAACCAGTGCCTTTGCACCGATTTCACCATCATGGTGATCTTCTTCTGCATGCAGGCGCGCCGCAGTAAGTGCAACCTGTGTGAATAAATTGGTTTCAAACCTCACATAAAATTCCGGGAAATCCTCGGCAATTTCCTGTAAACGAGAACGACGCCTGTGCAGACGCTCGCGATATTTCTCGGCAATCTGTTCTCTCTCTTCTTCATCAACTTCCAGGTGTGTATCAAGCATCTCAAGAACTGATGTACAAATTAACACCCCGGCAATATCACGCTGCATCCTTTGCGACAAACGTGTATTTTGATAGCGGGACAATAACCATGCTGCCCAGTCATGTTCCCTTATACCCCTTAACAAGGCATTTTCTACCCTTATAAACAAGCCCGTTTTACTGGCAATATCAGATGATGTGCCTGGAGCTTCATTGGAAGAAATTTTTTCCCTGTCCAATTGGATGTTATTCCTGATATCCAGATAGGTGTAATGCTGTATCAGATTTATCTCATGTAATTTCTTTAACTCGTCAAACTCCGTTCTTAATGCACTGAAGCGTAAATGTTTTAATCCCTGCTCTTTTTGAATGTCGGGGATATCAGAGGTAAATACCTCATTTGTATTTTTATGAATAAGTTGCTCGGTACTTCTTGAAACAATCCCGGCCTTGTAGAATCTACTGATGAATGCAGATGATTCTTCACCTGCGTGCATCATTCCCTGTTTCAGTTCAGCCAGTTCGTCGTCTGTTAATTTATCTATTCCGAGTTTTTGTATCAATGGTTTGATCGTCGGAGCATTCACCAGTAATGAAAACATCACCACACCCAGGGTCAAATCCAGTAGCAAATCCCGACCTGGAAGATCCTCAGGAACCGATAAAACTATTGCAATTGCCAATCCACCCTTAAGACCACCCCACCACATGATATGTCGTTCACCAAGACTGACTTGAGGCAGGGAAAACCATTTAATGGTTGCGGGAACCATTGTGTATATCGTTGTGGCGCGAGAGAGTAGTACCAGTAATACGGCAATAGCAATTACATCTATTCTGTTAATAAGACTCGCTATGTCCACTGATAATCCAACAAGTAAAAACAACAGGGAATTACTAACCAGCGCGATAACTTCCCATGTTTCCTTGACAGTATGAATTGCAGTCTGTGAAATGCGGGGGATCCATAAAATCCCCATAGTTATGGCGGAGGCAACAACAGCCATAACACCTGAGAAATGCAACATGTGTTCAGCAATAGCAAAACATGAGTAAGCAACAACAATCGTCATGATCATGAAAGCACTCATGCTTGTAAAAAGTCTGTGCAAGAATTCACTAAGGACAAACCCGATAGCAGCACCTACCAAAGCGCCACCAACAAAGACCTCAAGAAAATCCAGTACCGCACCACCGGCATCTGCCCAGGTAAATGCAGCACCACTGAGTGCGAACAACAGAATAATCTTGAATACAACAATGGCCGTGGCATCATTTAACAATGACTCACCTTCGACAAGTATCGTCAGTCTTTC
>QNEM01000054.1 GCA_003645215.1 Gammaproteobacteria bacterium | reverse complement strand
TCATTGGGAAGGCGATCTGATTGCAGGTTCAAAAAATAGTTATATCGCGACACTGGTCGAACGTCATACTCGTTATGTCATGCTGGCTAAGGTTAAAAATAAAGACACCGAAAGTGTGGTGTCCGCATTGATAAAGCAATCAAAAAAATTACCAAACGAACTTTACAAATCATTGACCTGGGACAGAGGTAAAGAGCTGGCCGATCATAGACGCTTTACGATGGAGACCAATATCGATGTATACTTTTGTGATCCGAGTAGCCCGTGGCAACGTGGCTCCAATGAGAACACCAATGGTTTGCTTAGGCAGTACTTCCCAAAAGGAACGGACTTATCGATACACTCACAAGCAAAATTAAATGCAGTGGCCCGTCAGTTAAATGAACGGCCACGCAAGACATTAGAATTTGAAACACCGGCAAGTAGATTTAGTGCGTGTGTTGCGTCGACCGGTTGAGATCGCCAGCGAAAGCAATGGGATGGACTCCTCCTCTCTTACACGGCATCAATGTGCCAAACTGGAAGTGTTACTAACCAGCGAATAAAAAGAAGGAGTCCACCATGAATAAACTTAACCGAGTAGGCATTGATTTGGCAAAGAATATTTTTCAATTACACGGCGTAAATCGAACTGAAACATCAACCTGGTGCAGACGATTGAAGCGAGATAACTGGATTAAAGTATTACTTAATAAGGTTGAGCCGGGTTGTGAGATTGGCATGGAAGCGTGTACCGGTGCTCATCACTGGGCACGACTGCTTCAATCCAAAGGCTTCCGTGTAAAGTTAATTGCACCGCAGTTTGTGAAACCCTATGTGAAAAGTAACAAGAACGATGCCAATGATGCGGAAGCTATCTGCGAAGCCATGAGTCGACCTGGCATGCGATTTGTGACGGTCAAGACTATCGAACAACAAGAGATACAAGCAGTGCATCGCGTTCGTTCGGAATTAGTGGGACAACGTACAGCCAAAGGCAACCAGATCAGAGGGTTGGTTGCAGAGTATGGATTGGTTGCTCCGCAGCGAATAAATCATTTACGCGCAGCATTGCCAGCGTGGCTTGAAGATGCTGAAAATGGATTAAGCGATCGGTTCCGACGACTGTTGGATGGCCTGTGGGGCGATCTCAAAAGACTGGATGAACGTGTGAGCGAAATGGATAAAGAGATTGCCTTGATCGCGGAGAGTGATCCTGTGGCAAAGCGTCTACAACAACTACGCGGTGTTGGACCGATGGTGGCAACAGCATTGCTTGCGGCTGTCGGTGATGGCAAACAGTTTGCCAATGGTCGACAAATGGCAGCATCACTTGGATTAACACCGAAGCAACACAGCTCAGGTGGCAAAGACCGTTTACTCGGTATTAGTAAGCGGGGTGATTCTTATCTTCGTAGTTTATTGATCCATGGTGCACGCTCTGCCATTTATGCCGCCAGAGGGAAAGAAGATCGCCTGAGTCAGTGGGTGATAAGTATTGCAACACGTCGACACCCGAATGTTGCAGCAGCAGCTTTGGCCAATAAGACGGCACGTATTGCCTGGGCTATGCTACGTTATGACACAGATTATGCTCCGGAGTTGGCTGCAGCTTGAGAGTTTGAGTCTAGACAAGATTAACTAACAGGAGCACATCAACCACGATTGCAAAGTAAGCTGAATGATGGTGAACAGGTCGAACCGGCGTTGGCAAAACCCGTGAATGTCCAGGTGCACAAAGCACGAGAAAGCAATTGGGAGTCAACGCGCGAATAGCCCATTATGGTCCTGCATCAAAACAATGATGCTTTATTTGAGACCGGATATACGTGAGCAGTCGTACCCATCACCATTAAAACGGAGTACTTGCATCTGAGGAGGAGTCCATATACGGACATTCGACTAATGTACGTTAGCTTGTTCTATAAACGTGCTTCTACAAGGTTGAGCCATGACATTTTCTTTTATTTTAGTGGATGATGTCCGGTCGTTATAAAGAACTTGAATAATCTTCTTCCCTTTGGTTTTCAAGTAAGATTCCACATCGATATTATGGGGTTTGCGTCCCCAATCTTCTCCAACCACGAAAATATCGACATTCAATTCTATGCAAGCTGATACATATTCAAGTTCATGGTAGGGACGTACAATATCAACACAGCGTAAAGCACTCAGCATTTCCACTCGTTGATCGAGAGGAATAACCGGCACACTAAATTTGTATGATTTCACCACACTATCGGAAGCAACACCAACCGCAACGACATCGCCTAATGTTCTGCAACGTTCTAGTAAAGCAAGGTGACCTACATGCAACATGTCAAATGTACCGACTGTATATACAACCATTATGTTATTTAATTCCTATATTAAAGTGATTTTCTTTATTATGTTTTTCAATCTCGTTACTTTTTATAAAAGTTTCCAACCATAGACGCCAGTCATTACAAGAGTATAAATAGCAAGAAGATAAACATTAATTGGATTCCCATTAAGTTTTGGTGTTTTGATTTGGGATACATTCAAGGCAGCGAGTGTTAGACCGCTGACATAGAGAATAATAGAGAAGGCTCCCGCACTAAAAAAACTTTCAAATAAAAAAATGAAAACGAGTATTATATTATTGCTGTCGAGAGCCAGCCCTGTGTATTTAGATCCGCCAGACAAGCCAAATGTGTTAAAATAACTCAACCGTATCGCGCTGGCAGCAAGCATTATAAAAGCGACTGGTAGAAATAGTGGGTCGAAATTTCCGTAGCTAAGCAGAAGAATGGCTGGAGCGACGCCATAGTTCACAATGTCTATTAACGAATCAAGTTGCACACCAAACATTTGGTCATTAGCTGTCCGCCCTTTCATTCTTCGTGCAATAAGTCCATCTGCCCAGTCAAAAGCAACGGCCCAGATCATGCCAATCATGGCTGCGTAGTAAACGCCCAAAATACAGAAGTAAATAGCTAATAATGTGCAGACCAATCCTGCAAGTGAGCACAAGTTGGGAAGATCTTTCACATAGGAAAGAATCGTAGGCTGTAAGTCTTGAGATACTGAATTGCCTGACAACATAGTGGTCCTTATGATGCTAATCGATGTTTTAATATGATGAGAATATTTCCGGCGTAACAGTATATTTATAAGGAGCGATTACTTAATAAACACTGTAAGCAGGATATCCGACTAATATGTCGGTTTTTTAAAGCTGCTGCTTCGAGGCTAGCACCTTATTATCACATAATTGCCAGAATTTTACTTTCAGTATTAAGCGAACGCTGAAATGCAGCAAAAGAGGTCAGAGCCTGACAGCACCCCATTATTAATTAAAAAAGCCCCGCGGTTAGCGAGGCTTTTTCAGACTAAAAACCGTCTAAATCGGTCTATTGTGCAACGACGTTGGTTGCACTAGGTCCTTTAGCACCCTGCTCGGTATCAAAGTTGACACTTTGACCTTCGGCAAGTGATTTGAAACCATCAGCGTTAATCGCGCTATGATGAACAAATACATCAGCGCTGCCGTCAGTCGGTGTAATAAATCCAAATCCTTTACTATCGTTAAACCATTTTACTGTACCTGTAGCCATTTTTGGTTACCTCTTTAAATTATTAAAAAACAATGTATTAGCATGCTAGTTGTTGTGGAATTATTACGGGAGGAGCTGCTGTTTTACACTGCGAGGAACTACCGAGAAACGCTACAAAATATTGCTAATGAAGGCACCATATAGCAATCTGTACAGAAAGACTATCTTTTTATAAATAAAAACGAGTAATAAATCAAAGGGGTCAGGCCGCTTCATGACTCCTGCCATCGCGGCATTTAGTACTCCTTGTACGTCTGTCGACTGATTCTTGTGGTGTCCTTGTTTGTTTAGAGTAATAAGTCTCCTTCAATAGGATGGAAGGTATTTGCAGTCTTGATAAGGTTGTTAGCCGTGAGTGCTGGCACGCCATATACCTCAGTATTTACATTATAATCTTGTTTTATTTTTTCCAGTAGTAATCCGAAGTCACCGTCTCCTGAAAGTAAGATGACAGTATCGACATCCTTTGCTGTTTCCATCACATCAATGGTTATACCAACGTCCCAATCACCTTTGGCCGATCCATCACTACGTTGAATAAAGGGTTTTAGTTTTACTGTAAAGCCAATATGTTTGAGCGCATTTTGAAATTTCAGTTGTTTTTCATCGCCGCGATGCGTTGCATAGGCATTTGCACAAACGATTTCACCTTGCTCGCTGATACGGTGCCACAGTTTTTGATAATTAAACTGACGAGAAAAAGTATCTCGTGTGGTGTAATAAATATTTTGCACATCAACAAAAATTGCAATCTTATTCATAATTAATTTTACTACTATCTATCGATAGTATGGGGCGAGGGACTAAATTCAGGATTATTTAGATTTTTTAAAAGTCTGAGATCAAAGTGTATTAATTTGAAAGATCCTTGAGACTAATCATGATAGATCCATCTTTCTCATAACTTTTATTCTCAATTAATTTTCTAGCCGCAGATTCAATTTCCTTATGGTATGTTTTGGCTGTTAGTAGTGGATCTTCAGAAACTTCTTTGAATTTTGATTCGATATCAGCAAAGCCAATTTTACAGGATACCCGGTTGCCACTGACCTGGGCCGCAATGGTAATAACTTCCGTTACCGGATTCCAGGAATGCAATCCCCCCGGGAAAGAGATACTGCCATCACCTGTTTTTTTCTGTTTGTGGACTATCGTATCCAAGTATTTAACCTATTTCTTATCTGAGGAGATTAATGGAGCACTACCACCTTTTTTGGCCTTTTTTGCTGCACGTTTCTCTTTCAAAGTCATGGAGGGTTTCTTCAATGCTTCTTTTCTGCTATTCCGTTCTTTTGACATGGTGATTCTCCGGATAAGGACGAGTGGCATGTCTTTTTCATACCGATTCACCACTGTACTCCAGGCCAGCGGATAAGTATCTACAAATTTTGTTAAATCAATAGGGTCAGTGTCGATTGATTCCTCGGTAACTGCTCCCGGCGTTACTCTACCTCCTGCTTCCTGTAGTCGTTCTGGCATCCTTTTTTATCTACCGTCCATTAAATGTAGACCTCTGCAGGGAAAGATCAAGGATAAGGCATCAATGGGAAACATGACATTTGTGGGGATCGCTCAGACACTGACCCTATTGATTTTATGCAGGCCCACATTTTTCGAGGAAAATAATTAAATTCATGAAGCCTAAATTAATCTGGCTTGATCTGCAGATGCAAGGGACTTAAAATCTCTCAATCGTAAGGGTGTGCCAGTTCGATTCTGGCCCCGGCACCAATGTATAGACATTAATGAAGGGATGTAAAAATGATTGATTTATATACCTGGGCAACACCGAACGGCTGGAAAGTTTCTGCCACACTTGAGGAACTTGGCTTGCAATATAATGTGCATCCGATTGATATTATGAATGGTGCGCAGAATGAACCTGATTACGTAGCAATCAATCCTAACGCTCGAATACCGACGATCATCGATCGTGAAAACGATAATTTCACGATCTTCGAATCAGGCGCCATCATGATGTACCTTGCCGAAAAGACTAACCAACTCATACCAGGTGACGCCAAAGGTCGCAACAAAGTACTACAATGGTTAATGTTTCAAATCGGTGGGTTGGGTCCTATGCAAGGTCAAGCCAACATCTTTTACCGTTACTTCCCGGAAAAAATTCCATCAGCGATAGAGCGTTATCAAAATGAGACCATGCGTCTTTACGGCATTCTCGATACTCATCTTAAAGATCGTGAATACCTTGTCGGCGACTTCTCAATCGCAGACATTGCACATTGGAGCTGGGCACGCATCCATCGTTGGGCTGGTCTAGAGATTGAAGAACTACCACACCTCAAACGTTGGCTCGGTCAGATTGAGGCGCGTCCTGCTTGTGCCAAAGGAGCTGCAGTCCCACACGCAACTACTTACCACGAGCCCGATGAAAACGCCGATGAAATGGCCACAGCAATTCAAAGCATAGTGATGAAGTAAATAGAATCAATAGGGTCAGTGTCGATTGATTTTCAAGTTTACTAAATGATTATGACTTAAGAATAAGTGGTGTCAGATAAGATTTATTTTATTATCTCCGTTTCAGACTCTACTCTGCTACCGATAGCTCCATAATCCTTAAATCCCCCCATCTCCAAGGCTCTTATCGCAAATGTGTTACCAATTGTTTAATATACTGAATATTATCTTGACGGTGTCTGAGAGAGTCTAGAATGATTGTAAATCAATTTTTTATCACTTTGTTGTTATGTCTCATTTCTACAGTAGCAATTGCTGAGGATCAGCAAGAAACTGGTAA
Organism: Gammaproteobacteria bacterium; assembly: GCA_003645215.1. Taxonomy (GTDB): domain Bacteria; phylum Pseudomonadota; class Gammaproteobacteria; order Eutrophobiales; family Eutrophobiaceae; genus SMWN01. The sequence goes on along the minus strand of QNEM01000054.1, from coordinate 3,628 downwards.
ATCAGTTGAGGAAACAGAAAGACAAAAGATTATTGCAGAATTAAGTTATCGTCTTGATACAAAGTTAAGCTGTAAACAAAAGCTGATATGGTCCGATAAAGGTTCTGGTGCTGAATTAGACGGGTTCTTTTTTTCTCCTTCAGCTGAATCCTCATATTTTATTATTGGTGGCTCTGCCACTCGGAAAGTTGATCGTAACTCTAAAATTTGTGTTATCTCAGTTAGACCATCAAAAAATAATCCAGGAGATGCGCCGGAACTTTTAGTTCCCCCAGGTGATTGGTCGTTAATATGGACGGATAAAGGCAGTGGTGCCAATAAGGATGGTTCAATGTGGAATGCTGTTCCTCCCAGTAAGAAATACAGATGCCTGGGAACTGTTATGCAAAAGGGCTATAAGAAGCCGGTCTTGCCAAATTATCGTTGTGTGCATTCAGGTTTAACCAGGAAAATACAAAACAAATCTATAGTCTGGACGGATAAAGGTAGTGGTGCAGATAAGGATGTCACCGTCTTTAAATTACCTAATTCAAAATCTTTTTTCGCAGTTGGAAGAAAAACAAAGAAGGTAAAAACCTTCGACCTTAATGATACTGCTTCGGCAGAACCGGATGCAGCTATTGTAGAGAAGCTGCTTGCGCAACGAATGGAGGAACTTTATAAGATTCAGGCGGCAGAGAAAGAACGTCTGGCTGATGAGTATGCAAAGAAACGCATAGCCGAGCAAAAACGTATTGCTGAAAACAAGAGAATTGCCGAAGAAAAGCGCCAGGCTGAAGAAGTGGCTGAAGAAGTGGCTAATGAAGCAGAGATGAAGCAGGTAGCCGAGGAGGCAGAACAACAAGAGAGACTTGCAGTTGAAGCAGAGCAAGAAGAACAGGAAACTCAGGAACAGGGGACAGAGCTCATACAGGAAGTCGAAGAGCCTAAGATACAATTACCTGAGCAAGAAGCAATTGCTGAAGTGGTTGTGGTCGAACAGCCTGATGTGAAGATAGAAATTAATCAACAGCAAGAAATAGAAAAAGCAGGTGAAAAAGACTCAAAAGCAGGAATAAAAATATTATTTGTAATTATGTTGTTGCTGCTGATATATACCGCATACAGAGTTTTTGGGATCGTTATTAGCATTATAAAAGGAGATAAATAATGAGCAGGCTCAGATAAGACTTTGGCTATTATCTCAGGCTGGCTTCAATAAAGTTTCCGGTGAGAAAAAAGAGTACGAAATAGAAAATCATTACCGGGATAACTATGAATGCACTGTGTAGGGTTGTTTTCCCCAGTTCCGTTTTGAATAAGATGACCTCCGCGACGAGTAGCCAAAGTAAGCCAAGCAGCGTAACTGAAAGTGTCTCTTCAATTGCAAAACATAAAAAGGCGTCGCCACAGGCAATTATGCCTATTATAGAACCACACATGTATGCAAAATATGGCACAGTCCAGACATACGCCTGCATCAGGATGATGCGTCGTAAGTTTGTTTTGTTAAATGGTAATTTTCGAAGGAACAAATTTACTAATGACATATATAAAGGGCCGATAAGCATTAGTAAAGATGTGAATACAAAATATTCAGACATAGACAGTTGATATGTATTACTGCCTTGTATAAAAGGGATAGAAATTGTTTCTCCAGAGGGAGATGCAAAAAATATGAAGATTGGAATAGCGCCCAGGAATAAAAACATTGCCATCGGGGAAGAGTAGTCATTAAAACGATCTGCTTCCTTTCGAGCAAGTTCCTGGTTCAGATAATCTGAGATCCAGCCTGGATGTATCAAGACACGAAACAGGGTTTTAGGCAAAAATATAAGTAGAAGAATAAATTCCAGTAACAGAGATTCAAGTGTTTGGATAATACTTAGAAAATTCATTATGCTCGTATACTATTATATTTCTGTAAAAAATATCAGTTTTGCAATGATCGGGATTAGACAACGATTCTAATACCAGTTCCTTTACGGGCAAGATCCAGGGCTTTGATATGATCACATCCCATATCTGCCTTGTAGATATCTATAGGGAAAGATCAAGATTTGGGAGGGTTGTTACTGCTTGTCGTGTTAGATTTTAGCCATTCTGAGACATAATCTGCAATTTTCTGCCAGCCTGGTTCTGCAATCACCAAATGTGCGTGATTTTCAAATAATTTATATGTTGATAGAGGTTCATATTTTTTTGCGACCATTTCAGTAATATCTGCCGGGGTCATCCTGTCTTCTGAACCAGAAATGACCAACACAGGACATTTGATTTTTGAAGCATCAACGTAAGATGCTTTATCAGGATCTAAAAACCAGAGCCCTATCTCTGATGCTACGCGTCCAGATTCATAAACGAATTTATCATGAATTAATTTTTGTTCATCTTCTGGCAATAAATGGAGTGATGAATAAACGGCTTCATCGAATGTTAATCGATTTGCTGTTTTCCAGAAGCCCCATTTTCTGAGTATGCCCCAGAAACTTTTAATCAGGCACGGCCTTATCGAGATAATTCCATAAGGTGAGGCTGGTGCTAACAGGACAAGGGCTTTTGCCAAATCACGGCCTCCCAGAATTTGTGCAAGTAGTCCTCCCATGGAATGTCCCATAACAATGGGTTTTGACTCCAACTGCAGGATTTCTTTTTCCAGATCATTGGCGTAATCCAATAAACTGGTTGTTCCTAACTTTGGGTCAGGAGGATCTGAAGGATCTATATCATGGTGGCGTAATGTAGTCGTAATACAGTGGTAGCCTTTTTTTTCCAGGAATTCTTTATAATTTTCCCAACACCATGGCCCAGCCCACATACCATGTATCATAAATATCGTTTCAGTAATTTTTATTACTCCCCTGTTTTCTTCCTGGTATTACATTTTTGTTATGAAGTAATTATCACTTGTGATATTAATTGAATAATTGGAGGCAGACTACGTTTTCAACACCGTGAGCTTAGGGGTTGAGGTTTGGTTTAATTCCTTTTTTCATCATTGCTTACGGCTATTACTCTTTTTTGTCGTTATGCGTGGAGATGAAATACTTTATTCATTATCTTCCATGTATCATTTACCTTAAGCAGCGTAAACAAGTCTGTAAATTTATGACCAGTCCAATTATCAAGTTCCAGGCGAACAGTTGCGGCCGTCCCCTCTATATCAATATTGCTTATGTTTGCTTCGAGTTCAGTCGCCGGGCCATTCTCATCGTTCCAGTCAAAAAGTATTTGAATTGGTCCGGCAAACAAGTCTTCGCCTATATAACCAAAGATCGTTGCGTCTGCATGGAAGGCAGGCTTCATATCATCGCCTTTTCCAGATATTGCGCCATCAATGTAGTATTGAATCGTTTGTTTAATCAGGTCGTTATCGTTTGAATCGCTCATGTAGCCGTCCTCGTTTGTTTACCGTCTGTTGAATATAGACCTGAATTCATAAATAGCAACAATCGTGTGGGTTGCCTATATTCTTCGTGTTAAAGTTCGGTGCTGTATTTACAATATTAATACGAGGAAACTTCACTATATATGCTGTCATATGATCTGCCCCTATTTTAACGGAGAACATTTTATTTAATCAAATAGGAGTTTTCCAATGAGAAACAGCTACAACCAAGCATTCAAAGATGAATCAGTGGCATTAGTG
>QNEM01000053.1 GCA_003645215.1 Gammaproteobacteria bacterium | reverse complement strand
CGCTATGAAAATATTTATCTGGGTACCGCAGTCACAGAGATTAAGGCATTAAAAAAGCATCTTAATGTTTCTTTTGATGGCAAGAAGGCACCGAAGTCTGATCAATTTGATGCGATATTATTATCTGTTGGCAGACGACCCAATGGTTTGAAAATAGGTGCAGAAAATGCTGGAGTAAATGTTAACGAACGGGGCTTTATCCCGGTCGATGATCAACAAAAAACCAATGTGCACAATATTTTTGCTATTGGAGATATTGTCGGCCAGCCCATGCTGGCGCATAAGGCCACACATGAAGGCAAGATTGCCGCTGAAGTCATTTCAGGATTAAAGGTTGGTTTTGATGATCGCGTTATTCCATCGGTTGCCTACACGGATCCGGAAGTTGCCTGGGTCGGCATCACGGAAACAGAAGCCAAAGAAAAAGGCATCGACTATGGCAAAGGATCATTCCCCTGGGCTGCCAGCGGGCGTTCCTTATCACTAGGTCGCGATGATGGCCTCACCAATGTATTATTTGAAAAAGAAACCAATCGTATTATTGGTGCCGGGATTGTGGGTCCTAATGCCGGTGATCTGATCGCCGAATGTGCATTGGCCATCGAAATGGGTGCAGATGCTGAAGACATAAGTTTAACAATCCATCCACACCCAACGCTTTCAGAAACGATTGGTCTTGCTGCTGAAGTCTTTGAAGGGACGATTACCGATTTATATATTCCCAAGCGTAAGAAATAAATACAAAAGGTTGATTGCTAGCGTTCTTCCAGCATGATCAATTCAGAGGTCAAGACCTGCATACGTTCAAGGGCATTCCTGAGTAGTTCTCTCTGAAAATGTAACAAGGCCATTGGATGTTCGTTTTCCAGTTTTTCAAAAGATGCTTTTGATATGAGATAAACATCAACATCTGTTTCTGCGCGTATGCCTCCGGTGATACGTTGCTCTTCTTTCATCAACGCACGCCAGCCTAACAAGGCACCGGGGCTCACTGTTGCAACACGGACATCCTGATCACCGCTCTTCTTGTAGACATTTAGCTCACCTTTACGTACCAGTACAAAACTATCGACCGCCTCTCCCTTGGCAAACAGATAATCCCCTGCATTGATCTTTTTTTCTTCTAAAAGATCATCAAAATTTTGTACGTCACCTTCTGATAGATTTTGAAATGATTCGAAGTCGATCAACTCAAGTGCTGGCTGATCATCGGTATAACCTTCATGATGCTCATGTAATAACGCTTCCTCTGCAGCTTCCAGGGCAAGATCATGATCCTCATAAATATTTTCTTCACCGATTTCAGCAAAGACTCCCATATCCTGCAACATTTCATGAATAGAAAATGCCGTTGCCTGTTCAAACTCAGCCAGACCACTGAAATACACCTGCCTCTTATTGCTATGTAATCTTTCTATGATTGATAACAGAATTTTGACACCACTCAAATCAATATCCTTCACCCGGGAGAAATCAAATATAAATTTATCTGCTGATTCAAGATCAACTTCAACGTCATTGATTAACGCATCGGTACTACCAAAGAACAGTGATCCCTTTAACTCGTAGCTAAGTGTACGTTTTCCAAATTCTTTTAAAATAGCCGTTTCTTTTGCAGAAGAACGTACACGTCTTGAAAATATTTCATTACCTCTTGCCCGACGATGAACCACGGGTTGCTTGATCTGTTGTGTAATAAATAAAATTGCAGCGATTGCGCAACCCACTCCCACAGCGACCATCAAATCTACTACCACTGTTATCGCCGTAACAATGACCATGATAATAAATTCACTGCGGACATTGCGACGTTTGATCAAGCGCAGAGAATAATAATCGACCATGGTCACTGCCGTATAAAACAGGATTCCTGCCAGGGCCGCTAACGGTATCCAGCCAGCCGGGGTTCCAAACACCATCACCACCAGAAAAATAACCGTTGAATGCAACATACCGGAACGTGAAGTACGGCCACCTGCACGCACATTCACCAGTGTTCGTACAGTGGCACCGGCACCGGCAATACCACCACCCAGACCACTAAGGATGTTACCAATGCCTTGTCCAATCAGTTCCTTGCGTGAATCATGGCGCGTATGGGTCACGGAATCTGCAATCAATGAGGTTAACAATGAATCAATCGCACCCAGAACCGCCAGCGCCAGGCCAGCTGTGAAGGCCATTTTAAAATCAGAAAACCCCAGGTTCTCCAGGGCCCCGAACTGAAATACTGGCATCAGACGCTGCATCTGCTCCCAACTGGCAAATGGATTTGGCACAGTACCAATCAACAGGGGATTATCTGCACTGGTAAAAGGCGCAAGCCCTGATGCTGCCAAAGCAAGATAGATCGCGATCCCCGCAACAAGACCCACTAATGCGCCGGGTATGGCTTGAGAAACCTTACGGCTTATCAGAATGGCTGCGACAGTACCAATGGTAACCAACATAGGGATCCAGCCCACAGAGAAATCAAATTCTGACCAGTTACCACTGATCCCCAGGAAAGGTTTGATCTGACCGATGAAAATAATAATGGCGATGCCATTCATAAAACCGGCAACCACAGGATAAGGCATATATTTCACGACCTTGCCACCGCCGCTGAGGCCGATCAGAATCTGTACTGTGCCACCAATGACTATCCCCAGGGCCATGAGTACGGCTATGACAGGCAGGTTTGCGCCATGGACGGAAACTATCTGGGCAACGAATGCCGTTGATACCACTGTCATTGGACCGGTTGGGCCGGTTATCTGGGAAGGGGTGCCGCCAAACTTGGCTGCAGCAAATCCGGTAAAGATTGAGCCCAATAAACCGACCAGGGCGCCAGTCGAGGCATGTTCCGGTCCGAGTGGCGCAAAGGCAGCAACACCAAAAGCCAGTGCCAGTGGCAGGGCAACAATTGCCGCCGTCAGGCCGCCCCAAATATCACCCATTAATTCGGATCGTTTTGTCTCAGTCATGGAATTTCAGAAATCGGATTAATTATTCTTATTAGTGGGCTATTAGTACCATGAAATGACTTATCTCACTAAATTTTTTTACATGTTCCGAATGCGATATGATCTAGCGTATGCAACTCGCTTTTAATCAATTTAACGTCACCGAAGATTCTGCTGCAGACAGACAAAGTATTCTTATATTGCATGGATTGTTTGGCTCAAAACGGAATTGGCAATCAATAGCCCGACAAATCAGTGAACAATGCCAGGTATTTACCCTGGATTTACGGAATCATGGGGAATCAGAGCATCATGATGATATGACTTATCGCGCGATGGCTGATGATGTCTTCCAGTTCATATCAGAGCATTCCCTTGAGAATGTTACTGTTATCGGGCACAGCATGGGTGGCAAGGTCGCCATGCAAATGGCACTGCAGAATCCAGAACTCATTAAGAGACTAGTCATTATCGACATTGCGCCAGTGAAATATCATCATGGTTTTAATGATCTGATCGATTCACTCAAGGCATTGCCGCTGGATCAGATTTCCAGCAGGCAGGAAGCTGATAAACACTTGCGCTCCACTGTCCAGCCGGAGACCTTACGTCAGTTTTTACTGCAGAATCTGAAGAATTCTGCAGACGGATTTTGCTGGCGAATCAATCTTGATGCCATTCAAGCCAATATCGAGACTCTCATGGACTTTCCTCTTGATCATAATGTCATGCAATATCAAAATTCGGTGCTTTTTCTCAAAGGGGAAAGATCGGACTATATAAAACATGAATATGAACGGACAATATTCAAGATTTTTTCACGCGCATTATTCATTACGGTCGTAGATACAGGTCACTGGCTACATGCAGAAAATCCTGATTTTGTCGTGGCAGAGATCAGGAAATTCATTAAATAAACAACCCTGCCGCAAGCAGATATGGTCTTGATCGTCACTCCCGCAAAAGCGGGAGTCTACGACTGCATGGATGCAGGAGGTAGAGCGACTCAGGAGACTAAGCCGAGTTAAATTACTGGATTCCCGCCTTCGCGGGAATGACTATACGCAGTATTATTCAGCAGTTACAATAGCGCCCCTTTTGTTTGCCCTGTCATGACTTCTTACATGTACATGATTGGCAGGATATCGTTGCTGGAGTTTTATTAATGACTGAAAACACAACATCCAAAGTTGTTCTTGCCTATTCCGGGGGTCTGGATACTTCCGTGATCCTGAAATGGTTACAAGATCAATATCAATGTGAGATCGTCACCTTCACAGCAGATATCGGACAAGGTGAGGAAGTTGAACCAGTACGCGCCAAAGCCGAAGCCCTGGGCATCAAGGAAATTTATATTGATGATCTGACTGAAGAGTTTGTCAGTGATTTTGTCTACCCAATGTTTCGTGCCAATACGATTTACGAAGGTGAATACCTGTTAGGCACATCCATCGCACGACCTTTGATTGCAAAACGGCTGATAGAGATCGCCAATGAAACCGGTGCCGATACCATCTCGCATGGTGCAACGGGTAAAGGAAATGATCAGGTGCGTTTTGAACTGGGTGCCTATGCACTGAGTCCCGATATCAAGGTGATTGCACCCTGGCGTGAATGGGATCTGAATTCTCGTGAAAAGCTGCTGGCCTATGCCAAGCAACACAATATTGTTGTAGAAAAGAAACCTGGCGGTGGTTCGCCTTATTCTATGGATGCCAATCTATTACACATATCTTATGAAGGTGGCATTCTGGAAGATCCATGGAGCGGGCCTGAAGAAGACATGTGGCGCTGGAGTGTTTCACCTGAACAGGCACCGGACAAGGCAGAGATTATTGAACTGGAATATACCAAAGGTGATATTACTGCCATCAATGGCAAATCCATGTCACCTGCAACAGTGCTCGCTGCATTAAATAAGATTGGCGGTGCGCATGGTATTGGACGTGCTGATATTGTCGAAAACCGTTATGTCGGTATGAAGTCCCGCGGTTGTTACGAAACACCGGGCGGTACCATTATGCTAAAAGCACATCGGGCCATTGAATCGATCACACTGGATCGTGAAGTCGCTCATCTTAAAGATGACCTGATGCCTCGCTATGCCAGTTTGATCTACAACGGCTACTGGTGGAGTCCGGAGCGTGAAGCCATGCAAACCCTGATCGACCAAACACAACTTCGGGTCAATGGCACGGTGCGTCTTAAACTTTACAAAGGTAATGTCATGGTTGCTGGCCGTAAGTCTGAGTCAGACAGCCTGTTTGATGAAAACATTGCCACCTTTGAAGATGATGCGGGGGCTTATAATCAACAGGACGCTGAAGGCTTCATTAAATTGAATGCGCTGCGTTTGCGTATTCTAAACAGAAAAAAATAATCATTCTTGATTGATAGCGAACGACTGTTCTCGTAAAACCAGTCTCGGTATTTCTTGTCCTGATGAACGTCTACTTAAATCATGTCTGCTTGCTTGCCCGTGCCCATGTGATCAGGATCTTTTACCAAAATTTTGATCAGGACGAAAAATACCGGGACAAGAATAGTGCCAATTAAAACCGTTGATATCATGCCGCCAAACACCGTCGTTCCCAGCGAATGACGGCTGACGGCAGCCGCACCTGTTGCAACGACTAATGGAAAGACTCCCAGTATAAAAGATACTGCTGTCATAATTACTGCACGTAATCGTAATCGGGCTGCCATTATGGCAGCTTCGCGTATAGTACTGCCGGACTTATGCTGTTGATTTGCAAATTCAACAATTAGTATTGCATTTTTACTGGCCAGGGCTATAAGTATAATCAGTCCAATCTGGCTGTATATATTATTATTCAAGTCCATAACATAAAGAGCAGCAATTGCACCTAATATAGTGACAGGTACAGTAAGAATTACAGATAATGGTAGTGACCAGCTTTCGTATTGTGCGGCAAGAAATAAATAAACAAGCACAAGTGCCAGCAATAACATAAACGGTGCTTGTTGCCCGACCCCCACTTCTTGCAGCGATATACCACTCCACTCAAAAGTCATATTTTCAGGAAGGACATTTGCGGACAGCGATTCCATTGCTTGCATCGCATCGCCTGAGCTGTATCCCGGCGCAGCTGAACCATTAACTTTTGCGGAGCGCAGGAGGTTATGATGACTGATTACATCCGGACCTATCATTGGAGATGTTGTAAGTAATGTTTGCAAAGGAACCAGTTTTCCTGAGTTACTTCGGACATGAAGTTTGAAAATATCATCCGGTGAATTTCTATTGTCCCATTCTGATTGAATACGAACCTGGTAAGCACGCCCGAATTTATTAAAGTCATTGACGTAATATGATCCCAACTGACTCTGCAAAGTTAAAAATATTTCGTTTAATGTGACACCCAGTATTTTTGCTTTCTGGCGGTCAATATCTATATAAATTTGTGGCACATCGGCCTTGAAGGCACTAAATACACGGGTCAATTCCGGCGCCTGGTTAGCTGCCATGATCAATCCACCTAAAGCAGCGTTAAACTCCTGAATATCTCCACCACTGGTATCCTGAAGCTGGTATTCAAAACCACCGGTTCTACCCAATCCTCTAATGGCTGGTGGATTAAAAGCAAATATATTGGCTTGCTGTGTTTTTGCAGCATATCTCTGTACTTGACTTAAAATAGAACTTAATTGTAACTCTTTGGACTTTCTTTCAGACCATGGGGCGAGAATTGCTACGGCAAAGCCACTACTACTTGAATTTGTATTGGTTAATATATTCAGACCACTTACCTCGATAACGTGCTCGATACCCGGAATTTGTGCCATTGCCGCACCTAACTCCTGCGTAATTTGTTGAGTTCTGGGTAGCGCCGCTCCCTGAGGTAATTGTATATGGGTAAAGAAATAACCCTGATCCTCATCAGGTAAAAAAGATTTTGGAAGGTGCTGAAAAGACCAATAGGTAATCCCAACAATGGCAATAAAGACAAATGTAACCGGAGCAACGTGATGAACAAGAAGTGTAATAACTTTCATATATCCGCGGGCAATCAGGTTATAAACCCAATTAAAACTACTTAAAAGTAAGCCTGGTTTCTTTGTGGCCCCTTTAAGTAGCACTGCACATAATGCCGGACTTAAAGTCAAAGCAACAAGTGAAGAAATCGCAACAGCTATTGACACAGTAACGGCAAACTGTCGGTAAAGCTCACCAGTGATTCCGGGAATGAATCCCGCAGGGATAAAGACTGCGAAAAGTACCATGGTTGTCGCAATAATCGGGCCGGTTACCTGCTGCATGGTTTTAATTGCGGCTTCGCGCCTGGACATACCATCGCCAATCAAACGCTGTGCATTCTCAATCACAACAATAGCATCATCAACGACGATACCTATCGCTAATATCAGGCCAAACAGGGTAATCATATTAATGGAATAACCCATCAATTTTAGCCCCGCCAGTGTGCCTATCAAAGAAACAGGAATAGTCGCCAAAGGAATTAATGTTGCGCGCCAGTCCTGTAAAAAAATATATATGACCGCAATCACCAGAATCATGGCTATCAACAGGGTATAAAAGACCTGTTCAATCGCTTCCTCTACAAAAAGTGTTGTATCGTAGTCAATTGAGTAATTTAGATCTGGTGGAAAATCTGCCGATATACGCAGCATCTCTTCCCGCACCGACGTTGCAGCATTGATGGCATTCGCACCGGGCTGTGGATAAATTGCAATCATTGTTGAACTGGAACCATCCAGGTTAGCATCTGAATCATAATCCCTCGCACCCAGTTCAACTCGTCCAATATCCTTGATTTTTACAACGGCTGTATTCTTGTCTGCCCGAATAATAATGTTCTCGAATTCATCTACATCAGATAAGCGCCCCTCTGCATGCAGGGTATATTGAAATTGCTGATTGTGATCTGTCGGCATTTGGCCGATATGTCCTGCCGCTACCTGGATGTTCTGTTCGCGAATAGACTGTATTACATCGGAACTGGTGATGCCGAGACTTGCCATACGATCAGGGTCAAGCCAGATACGCATACTGTATTCACGCGCACCGAACAACATAACTTTAGCAATACCAGGTAAGCGAAGAAGCCGGTTACGCAGATAGAGCATTGCATAATTGCTCAAAAAAAGGCTATCTAGTTTATTTTCATTTGAAGATAAACCAATGAGCAGTAAAAAATTCGTTGACTGTTTTTCAACCTGCACCCCTTGCCTGGTAACTTCTTCTGGCAATTTCGATTCTGCGCGTGCCACCTTGTTCTGGACATTTACCTGGGCAATATCGGGATCAGTACCTACGGCGAAGGTAACAGTTATAATTACCTGACCACTATTAGAACTTTTGGATGATATATACAATAAATTATCAACACTGTTAATTTCTTCTTCTAACGGGGTGGTTACAGTGGCTTCAAGCACCTCAGCGTTTGCACCGGGAAAATTAGCAACTACCTGAACGACGGGTGGAGTAATGGGTGGAAATTGTGCCACCGGGATTATATTAATTGCTAACAGCCCGGACAAAACAATAATGGTTGAGACAACCAGTGCAAAAATTGGACGATCAATAAAGAAAAGGCTTAACATATCATTACCAGCTAAAGTTACGGAGAATCCTTGTGCACAGGATTTACAACACTGCCGGGCCGAACTTTTTGAATCCCTTGATAGATGATAGTCTCGCCTTCGTTAAGACCTTCCTCAACTATCCAGTTGACTCCATGTCTATCTCCCAATTTTACTGGTTTAATTGCAGCGACGTTATTGTCATCAACAACCAGTAAAAAATAACCGGATTGGTTGGCTTGCACAGCTGATTGAGGGATTACCAGGCGCTCTTCAGATTCACCTATCTGGATAATGATAGTGACATATTGTCCAGGGACCAGAATTTTATCGGGATTTGGAAAAACAGCTCGTACTCTCTGCGTGCCTGTTTCTGGATTAACACGATTATCAATAAAATCTACCGTGCCTTCTTGATCATAAATACTACCATCAGCGAAACGTAAACGCGGGATAACCTTCATATTTAGCTTCCCATCCACCATTATTTGCATACGTTTTCTATATGCAAGAGGAATTCCTTCACTGACCTCCCAATAAACGGATATAGGATCCAATGAGACAATTGTTGCCAGTGGAGCACTTTGTCTATTAACAAGATCGCCTTCGCTAAAACCTGATCGCCCTATACGACCATTAATGGGTGATCTTATTTCTGTGTAGCTAAGGTCAATCCTTGCTTTGCGGAGATTGGCTTTCTGCATCAATATATCTGCTGCTGCCATCTTTTCTTCGGCCAATGCCTTATCCAATTCTGCCTGGCTGATGGTATTTTTGTTACGTAATATCTGTATACGATCCAGATCGAGTTGTGTTTTAGTATGGTTAGCCTTTGCTTTTTCTACCTCTGCCGAAGTTCTCTGTACCTCAGCTTCATACGGTGCCTTTTCAATAACAAACAATAAATCTCCTTTATTGACATCACTTCCTTCAATAAATTTCTGTTCCAGCAGATAACCTTCAACCCTTGCTACTAGCTCAATTTCTTCAGTGGCTTTTGTTTGTGCCACCCTCTCTACTGTTTCTGCTACGTTGATCGATTTTACCGTAGTAACAGTCACTGATTGAACTGCGGGTTTTTGAGGTTTTGTATCCTCACTCTTGTCACAAGCTGAAAGTGATAATAATAGACTCAATGCCAGGGCGAGCAGGAAGAAAATATTGCCCGGTTTTATTATATTGCTGCCATTCATTTTCTATATTCTTTATTGATTAGGACGTAAGTCAATTATCTCTTTAATAGATAATTATTAGATTGGGTTTATTGTATAGATTTTATGTAATATTGATAACAATTACATTTTTAAATGACTACTTATGGCAACAAATCAATATCTCCTGCCTGGTACCCGCTACCGATGATCAGTAGATTTTCAATATCAATTACTTCACACTTTTACCATCTGGGTAGACCGTACTGATATGGCAGGCTAACGGGGTGGGCAGACGATCAACACGGATCGTAAAAAAGCATCCATGAAAATAATGTTGAAACCGCTGCTTACTTTTGTGGGTGG
>QNEM01000052.1 GCA_003645215.1 Gammaproteobacteria bacterium | reverse complement strand
CACCAGGGAGAGTTTCACATAATTTCTGGCTACCGTTCTCCGGCAACCAATAACATGTTAAACAAAAAAAGCTCGGGTGTAGCCAAACGCAGCTATCACATGCGTGGAAAGGCCATCGATGTGCGTCTACCAGGTTTTGATACCAGTCAGCTTCACAAAGCCGCAATTTCACTGAAAGGCGGCGGAGTTGGTTATTATTCCAGTTCTAATTTTGTTCACCTGGATGTAGGCCGGGTTCGATACTGGTAATTAAACCCGTTTTATTCGTTCCCTATATATAACGCAACGCGTCAATTAATAGTCCCGCAGACCCTGACCCGCTAACCTGGCCCATTAACCTGGCGCCATACACCAAAAACCATGAATGATTATTCAAAATTTCTGAAAGAAGCTGAAGACATGAATAAAAAATTTGCTTCGATTTATCTGAACTGCGAGATCGAACCACTCGCTATGCCATTCTGGTCATGGCAGGAAATCCAGAATGGTTTGGACTTGAGGCAGGAATGGGAAGTGGATATTTCATTAATACCATTTTACGGTGACTGGCATAAGCTGTTCTGCCTTAAAGAAAGTACAGGCGAGATCGTAGCTCTGAATGATGATCGAGAAGTGCTATGTACATGGGCTTCCATCAAAAATTTTAAAAGCTGCCTGTCTGAAAAAGAAATTGAATATGATGACAGGCCACAGATAGAGAGCGCATCGCTTTCTCATGATCTTTCTGACAAATCGAATGGATTGAAGAGAAAACATTGATAAAAAATCTTAGTGCGACCCCTTTAATCCATTAGCAAACCAGTGATCTATTTTTTGACATACCCAGTCACCATCATCAAGGGGCAGATCATGCCCAGCAAGCAGGTGCGTTTCTATTGGCAATAACCAGTTTTGTGCGAGTGACACAGAACTTTTTGAATTGACCAGCTTATCGTTTTTGCTACTCAGTAACAGTATCGGCACATCGGGTTTTACCCTGGGTGAGCGGTAGCGGCTAGCGGCAAGTAACTGGCGTAATGCATTAGCGGGTAATACCGTATTTTCTTCTGCATAAAATACCCAGCGCTGTAATAGCTGTTCAGTATTCGGATAAATGTTAGAGGTCATCTGTAATATCGTTTTTTCTCTACCATCGCTGTTACCCGCTAACAGAGAATACAAAATCCGGTAATAATTTTCTGGCCGTAAACGATGGTAAAAAGGGCTTATGCCTTTAAGGCTGGTATTAATTAATACACTTGCGGCACATTCCTGCGGGTAAGATTTCATCCATTCTATCGCCACCATGGCACCCATAGACAAAGCAATAATATGCACAGGGCCACTGGCTATCGTCGATGCGATGTCTTTACGTAAAAAAAGCATCATATCCCGGATACTGCTGGGGCTTATCACGTCTGCATGATCACCATTACCCGGCAGGTCGGGTGTAATGACCTGTGTACCGGGAAAACATCGTTGCAGTTTTTCTGGAAAATCTTCCCAGTGACGATGTTCACGAGTCAGGCCGCGAAGTAACACCCAGGTTTTTACTTTATTTGACATGGATTGTTTACCTGGCTCGGATAGATATTGTTAACTACATTATATGTTTATTATTGAACATTTAATTTTTCTGCCTTTTCGTGACATTAAAGATTTTATTACAATATCAATTTCTTGTAATTCTTCAGGGTCCATGCCTGTAAACCTAATGCCGATTTTTTGTATCCATTAGAGTGTTTTTCGACGCCCCGGCATTTTTCTGATTTTATTGCGTTAATTATTTCATTAGGGTTATTATCATGACTTTATATAGTAAGGAATATATCAATGCGAATGTTACCGATTATCTTGATTGCTGTTATGTCGCTGTCTGGATGTCTCAATATCCGGTCAGATGCATCGGATAAGAAAGATGTGAAATTCGTCAATATGATTTTATATCTAGCAAAACAACAGGCCAAAGCTGACGGTTGTTACGACGGGCTGTCTGACATTGAGCACGAGTTATGTATGACCGCTGCCCTGACGAAGATTGTCATGACTAAAGACCAGGATAAATTTAATGACTCCATGGATACTGTAGACCAGCTAATGGCAGAAGGGGCACTTAAACGACCTGACATGTACTACGAATGGTTAACCAGGTAAAATGTTTGTGCTCTCTGACGGTGAATATATTTTTTTTATTCAAAAAGACTAAGCGGAATCAAAGGGGTACTTCACTCTGTCCCCTTTCAGTCGGTTCGGTACTGGTCATTAAGTCCCCTTTAACTTCTAATTGATATTAATCGTATTACCTGGCGGTCGTTTGCACACGCTGCGTGACCAAATTAACCAGGCCCTGCACAACTTCAGTACGCCCCGTGTTGATATGTTGACCCTCGGTCCAGATCACCTCGTAAGGTTGAGATGCTGAACGATGTAATGCCGCCACACTGGTAAGCGGCAATTCTTCATCGTCTTGAGAGTTGATGAAGACAAGCTTTCGCGGGCTGATACGCCAAAGCCAGTTTTCAGGCCGCAAAGACTCAACCGCAATCAGGCGTGCACCAGCCCACGCCACCAACTTGCGCAGCCAGGCGACCTTGATTCGCCCTTTCAACTTATGTGCGATGACCTTTTCCGGTTCACCCGCACCGTGTACCAGCCAGGTACGGGTTACACGCTGATCCAGCGCCGCCGGTATACTGACAAAAAACGCCCCCAGGCTGACGCCCGCCAGTTCGACCTGTTGCTTATCGACAGAGCCTTGCGCAAGCAAATAATCCAGTGCCAGTAAAACTGCCGGTACCGTATCACGTACTGTTTGCTGATACTGCCTCACATCAAAGCGTTTCATTCCCTCTCGTGCCCACTTATCGTGGTGCGGGTAAGATATTGCAGCGAGGATAACGGGCTGCTGTTGCGGCGGGACTAGATGGACCACATCACAACCAGTGCGTAGACCGCCGAGAATGAGAACAAGCGGATAACCTTGTGCAGTGCGCTCTTGTGGAAATCGTGTCGTTATTTTAACCTTCAGACCACTATTCGAATGTAATGTAATACGCCTAAAGATCGAGTTGCCATCTTGCCATTCACGTTCGATATCGATGGACTGCAACAAGCCCTTACGCTGATAAAACTCATCACTCGGGTCAGACAGGTCTGGCAGAACCCACCAGGCCAGAACGGATGGAACGATGACACACAATGCCAAAACACTCCATAGAACAAAACGAAACCAGCTGAAATCCGACGCCATATCCCCTCTATAACTCATTTAACACTCTCAATTTATTTCTTCTTGCTATTATCGGCCGTTTCGTCATGAAATAAAGCCATCAACGCGAAGAACAGGAAGAATAAAAGCCCTTTTACCAAAAGTCCAGAGAGCCTCAAAAGCAATCCGTCATTAACATTATCTAACAGGCCACTTTAATTCCTTTAGATTGCGGAGTTAGGTATTATCACTATCATGATTCAGATGAGGTTTAGTGAAATATGAAATGGTCCTGGAAACTAACCCGCATTGCAGGCATCGATGTTTACGTCCATGCCACCTTCTTTATTCTCATCGCCTGGATCGGCTATAGTTACTGGCAGATAGAGGGCACTCTGGCAGCGGTGGTCAGCGGCATCGGTTTTATCCTGGCACTGTTTGCCTGCGTGGTATTGCATGAGTTGGGACACGCACTGACAGCGCGGCGTTATGGTATCCGCACCCGGAATATTATCCTGTTACCCATCGGTGGCGTCGCTTCTCTGGAGCGTATGCCCGATGATCCGAAACAGGAAATTGCCGTGGCACTGGCAGGACCGTCGGTTAACCTGGTAATTGCATTTGCTCTCTGGCTGTGGCTCTCAATGAGTAAAACACTGGTACCGGTGGATGACCTCAGCCTTACTGGCGGAGTTTTTCTGGAAAAGCTGATGGTGATCAATATCATCCTGGCTGTTTTTAACTTGCTGCCAGCATTTCCCATGGATGGCGGTCGGGTATTACGGGCGGCACTATCCATGCGCATGGGTCGTAACAGGGCTACCCAGGCGGCCGCCAAGATAGGACAGGGTCTGGCTTTGTGGCTGGGTTTGATGGGCCTGCTATACAACCCCTTCCTGATCTTCATAGCCCTGTTTGTGTGGATAGGCGCTGCGGCCGAGGCTGGCATGGAACAGATCAAATCAACCCTGTCTGATGCGGCAGTAGGTCAGGCCATGCTGACTGATTTTCAGGTCCTGTCGCCTGATGATGTCCTTTCCCACGCCATTGAGCTGACCCTGGCTGGCAGTCAGAAAGAGTTTCCGGTACTTGAGGGGACGGTTTTGGTAGGGGTGCTCACGCAGGATGGCTTATTGAAAGGGTTGCAGGCAGTGGGAGAACAGGCGCTGGTCGGTGAACTGATGCAGACGAATATTCAGAGTGCGGACGTTAATGAACCTTTGCAGAAAGTACTTGAACGACTGCAGAGTTGCCACTGTCCTCTGCTTTCCGTGACCAAAGCTGGCCAGTTTGTGGGGATAGTAAATCTCGACAATATTATGGAGTTAATCAAGATTCAGACAGCCTTGCATGAACAGCACGATCAAACGAAATGGGAAGCTTAAATTTTGAAAACACTGTATACGTTAATGATTCCCTCCTGGAATTCTGCCAATAACAGGACGGCAAGAAGCAAAACTGTGTTTCGAATTGATATTCAGCGCTTTGCTTCACTGCATTCATAAGGCACTATACGAAGCGGTACAGCATTAGAATGTTCGCTAGAATCCATTTCCAGACCTTGCCGATATTCATTCAGATAATCCATAATACTGTCAGCCGTTAATTTAAAGGTGGGAGATATGTCCATCCCTGCACTTTTAAGTCCTTTAGCAGTCCATTTATTACATGTGTTCATAAAATAAAAAGAACCTAGCCCTTCATAAAACTGACTATTTCCATATATTCCACTCTCAAGCACTAATATTTCACCCTGCTCATCTTTATAAAAACTTTCTGAAATAAACCGTAATAGTGAAGTGTACTCTCTTCCGCTAAGGCATAATTTCTCGACTGTACTATTTGCGAAATACTTATCGGCCTTCTTAGGCACAGCCACTGCATGGATAACCGACTCCGTTGGCCAAAGTACTGCCTTTAGAGTTAGGCCTGTTGTTATTTCTTTAGCCTGGTAGAAATCTTTATCACCCCATCCGAATTCGATGTAAGGTACGTCACCAAACCTCTTCCTTAACTCAGGAAGTTGATTTTGGATTTTTTGGGCCGGGACAACAAATCCAGTATGCCAACCGTGACTTACTATGTATATCTCTTCTTGCCCTGCAACAGCGGGCATTTCAATATGATTAACAACATATGGCTTTGACGAGCACGCTGTCAGCAGAGATAAAATGATGATTAACAATTTAACCTTCATAGCATGATCGGCTTGATTAAATAAATTAAAGGGGCGAAGGGATTATTATTTAACCACATCATGTAATTGATCAAAATTTAACCCCTCCGTCCCCTTTTATTATTTTTCCAAATTTTAACCTGATACAGATCAAAGTTATATAAGGCAGAGAAGGAGTAGAATTAAATTCTAATTATCAGAAAGTAATATTCCTGAATGATTACGGGGTGCTGTAGCCTTTAACTTTATTATGGTTTTCTGTTATCACCGCCTACCCTGAGGAGAAATGCAATATCGCTGGTTTTAAACAAACACTGATCAAACAAACATAAAACAATCTGGAAAAGACAATGGCTGACACAGAAAAAAACACAGAAACTGAAGAAGCAACTAAACCAAAAGCCACAGCTAAGGCAAAAGCGAAAGCTAAACCAAAAGCCAAAGCTAAAACTAAACCAAAAGTTAAGACTACAGCGAAAGCTAAGCCAAAAGTTAAACCAAAGGCAGAAACAGCCAGCAAAGCAAACACTGCTGATGTTGCCCCTTACCTGAGTAAAGACAACAAAACTGAGCCATCCCAGACACAGGCGCCAAAACAGAAATCTTTTACCACGCTGTTAATGATAGCGGTAATCGCAATTCTGGTTGTTATAACTACCTATAAACTTAATATGGAAATCAGCGAACTATCTGCACGCGACGATACTCAGGCAAATACCATGAATGTTGTAGCAGCGCCAGTAGCCGCACCAGTAGCCGCACCAGTAGCTGCACCAATAACTGAAACACAAGCAGAACCAGCCAACATTAAAGAATACGCTGCCGTGGTAGAAGCACCTGAGCAAGTTGCTCCACCTGCTAACCAGGCACCGGTTGAACAGGCCAGATCACAAGCCGTTGCACAGATGCAGGCACGTTCGGCAAAAAACAATGAAACGATGCAGCAACGTCGCCAGGCATTCGAAAAGAAAATGCAATTGAAAAAACAGGAATATGAAGCAATCGTAGAAGCGCATAAAAATGAACGAGCAAAATTAGCCGCCGAACAAAATGATGTCATGCTGCGTATCAGACAAAAGAATGAGGAAACAAAATTGAAAGTAGATGAAATACGTAAACAGATTTATGAATTACATCAGCAAATTAGCCAGATCATGCGCGAATCATCTCAGGTACAGCGTCAACCATAAACAAATAACTCATCGAAAACTTAAAGGGACGGAGGGACTATTTGTCCCTCCGTCCCTTTAATTCTGCCTCCCTTCTATGCCTTTCTTTTTTCAGTATACGGGTCGTGGTATAGTTACGCACCGCTTTTTGGGGTGGTATTCTTGTTATGAAAAACACATTGTTACTGATAATTCTGGCCTTGCAGAGCTCCCCTGCCCTGGCATTTACAAACGACCTTTTTAAAGATGAAAATGGCGTCAGGAACTGGCAGCATCTGGCTAATTATACCGGTGGCACACTCCTTATTCTGTTATCGCTTGCGGCCGTCTATCTATTAATAGCCCGTCGCAGGCTTCATCAGGCAAACCTTGAGTTAACCGCTATTCAAAATGAACTGGAGATTCGTGTGCAGGAGCGAACTGCAACGCTGGATCAGTCCAATCAACTGTTGCTGGAGAGCAATCAGCTGCTTGAGAAAGAAGTCTCGCAGCACCTGGTTACTGCCGATCAGTTACGGTCTTCCGAGTCCTATATCAATGATATATTAACATCGATGCCGTTAATGCTAGTGGGCCTGGATAAAAATGGCTGCGTCACCCAGTGGAATAAGCAGGTGGAAGCCGCTTCTGGGGTATCATCAGAAGATGCATTAGGTAAAACACTGCAGGAAGCCTATCCGAAGATGGCCGTTCTTCCTGAACAGGTTCAGCAATCGATCGAACAAAACAAAATCATTCATCTCAAGCAGAGCCTACGCAGCCTCTATCACTACGATATTACTATTTATCCGTTACAGGGGCAGGAAGCCGGAGTTGTTATCCTGGTCGATGACGTGACGAAGCAGACCGCTGCTGAAAATATGTTGATTCATAATGATAAAATGTCATTTATGGGTGAGTTGGCCTCGACCATGGCTCTCGACATTAATCTGCCGTTGCAGGCGTTCATGACGAATCTGAGGAGTTTTCAGCAGATCATCAGCGATCGCAGTGTCATCGAACCGCAACAGAGCTCCGATAGTGATCAGGCAGAAGAACTCAATAAGGTGATCATCGAGATGTCTGCCAAAGGCGAACAGGTATCAGCCATTATCAGTAATTTGCTGGCCTTTGCCCGAAGCCGTAACGGCATAAAGCAGATGACTGACATAGTTGATGTAATGGAAAACACCATCAGCCTTGCCAATGAAGTCATTTCTGTCTGTGGTGACCTGCCTTTTAACCAGATCAGACTTGAGCGGAACTTCGAAAAAAACCTGCCCTTAGTGCCCTGTTACATCACGGAACTGAAGCAGGTTTTCCTCAGCCTGTTTCGCCATGCCTGTCATGCATTGGCGAAGAAAAAAGAGGGTGAAGGTTTTGAGCCGACAATCAAAATTATCCTGTCTGAGAATTATGATAATCTGTGGATCAAAATTCAGCATAACGGACTTGGACTGACAACTGAAGAGCAGATGAATCTGTTTGAGCCTTTTTTCACCGACAAATCTGCAACAAAAGATTTTGACGCCAGTCAGCGCCTCTCATTTTCGTATTATATTGTGACCGAACAGCATCAGGGCAATATGGCGGTGACATCTGATGTTGAACTAGGGTCTACCATCCATATTCAGCTACCGATCCGGTGATGCGTTAAACGTTCCTCTTCAGAATAAATCATAAAGGAAATTTAGTAGTTACAGAAGTCCCCTAAGGGTCGACTTTACTCTGTCAGGCACATTTCCCAGAGGTCTATTATGTGATGTGAACCGCCACACACAGTCAATCTCACCATTGGCCTTTATGGACCGAAAACAGCCATCGAGAAGTGATCAATTTTTAATCCCTCCGTTCCTTTTAATTTTCAATCTAAGGAACATACGACTATTTAACAAGCACAACATAAACCACAAAACCAAGCCATGATAATACCAGCAACGCCCACGGCAATTTATTACCTTTAACGACGACTGTCTCAACCATCTGCTCCGTTGAAGTTTCGTGTGATGCACGTAAGACAGAAACCTTATTTAACTTCCTGTCCAGCTCACGCGCCTTTTCACTCTGTTTCTTTTTATATATCTCAATGCCCTTCTGTATGCCCTGGGCGATCAATTTCGTTTGTTCTTTAGTCTGCCCCGGCTTTTGCGTACCTCGAGCTATCTTCATCGCATCATCTTTGCTTTTTTCTGAGAGTCGATGTTTTTTTGAATATTTAGCCATGTTATCTGTCGTTATTTTCGTTGGATGAGTAAAGCACAGTGCGTCTAAAACACATGTAAATCATTTTGTCATACTGGCATGTAGATGATTTCGTCATACCGGCATGTTTCTAGCCGGAGAAAAAAGTGACGGAGAGATTATTTTTTAACCACAGTGTTGAATTGATCATTATTTAATCCCTCAGTCCCCTTTAATTTATTTAGTTATAGCAGCCAATGCCTATTCCGTGACATCTTTTAAAAGCTGAAGATCATTATTTACTGGATTGTTGACACGTCGGCTCACGGGATAAGCATCAAATAATTCTGATGATGCTGGATTCAGTAACTCTCCAAGTTTCTCTGTATCCTCGTTCATAGGGTCAAGCCAGTAAGAAAATGCCTCTGCAGGTATTATTGCAGGCATTCTTTCATGCACAGGTATTATTATTTTATTTGCATCCGTCGTTATAATGGAAGTTGAATAAATGCTTTCACCGGTTTCTTTAGACTCCCAGTGATCCCATAGGCCTGCAAGCGCCATTGGTTCATCTGAGGTCAGTTTTATATAGTAGGGCTGTTTTCCATCTTCTGTTTGCTTCCATTCATAGAATCCATCCGCAACGATAATACAACGGTGTCTCTTAAAAGGTGTACGGAAGGCAGGTTTTTGATGTAATGACTCATGCCTGGCATTGATCATACTGAATCTTTTGTCAGGCCCTTTTGACCAAAAGGGAATTAGTCCCCAATGAAACCAGGTTAGATGCCGTGTTTGATCATTCTCAGCCACAACTGCCAGGATGCTATCACCAGGTGTAATATTGTAATCCAGTTCATTTTCATCAATGCGCTCTGCCTTATAATGCTCAGCATATTCCTGAATGGTTTTTGTTCGGGTAAAACGTCCACACATATGAGTTAATAATCCTGATGGTTATTATGGCAAGGTTAAATGTCTTCCTTATCAGGAAAACAGTCCTTTTAACAAAAAATTCAAAATTATCTGAGCTTAAGATTAACCGACTTTCTGTCTTTGCTGCCGCCTTCTGCATTTTCAAGATAGTGAAGCTCAACGCTGTCTCCCGGCTTCTTGCCCATTATGGCCAATTTGAAGTCAGCAAAACTTTCTACTGTTTCATTATCAACACCTGTAATAACCGCGCCTTCTACCAGGCCGGCATCTTTTACGGCGCTGTCATCTGAAAAACCCTTGATCACAAGCAGTTTGCCTTCGGTTTCCAGAAAAGCACCGATCAGGCCAGCAGGCTCCAGTGACTGTTCTGTGGATAACACCAGGAAATCTGCAATATTTGCCGATACTGGTAATAAGTCTTCCGAAACCAGGATTGAAACCTGCTCAACATCT
>QNEM01000051.1 GCA_003645215.1 Gammaproteobacteria bacterium | reverse complement strand
CAGAGGCCTTACCGCCGGTATAAGTACCATCGAGTGCGTGTGACCAGTCAATATCTTTTTGGGTTGAAGCCATTACGGAATATGACATTGTTGATGTGGATGACCACTGCAGATCAAGACCCAGGCGAATACCAGCTTCTCCAATGTATTCGTCTCTCTCACCACCATGTTTAAATACGCAATTAAATGTTGCTTTGGAGAAAAGAAGCATATTGGTCTTTGTGCCAGGAATATAATCGCATGTGACCACGCCAACTTCGCCTTTTGCTTCGCCAGCCTGAACCATTGCGGCAGGCGTCAGTACGAAGACTAGCGATAGAAAAATAGATGTAATTTTATTTAATGCTTTCATAGCCTATGTCCTTTTTTGTTGTGTTGAATTAGCTTTTCTATTTAATAGTAGAACCGGTAATTTTACATCAATTTATGACTATTTCATCACTATTTTTGATGAATTTGATCGGTTATTTGACAGTGTAGCCTCGATTTTCCATGCATGCCTTGAACACGAAATCATATTGTCCCTTTGCTTGCGCTGCATAATTATGCTGTTCCTGCATTTGATAGTTCTGCATAGACTGATGTTGTCTTTGCCATTCTGCTTCCTCTTCCTGTCGTTGCGCGCGTTCAACGCCACCAAAGATCGCACCGGTAACTGCGCCTATTGCCGCACCTTTGCCTGCATCACCTGCGATTGCACCCGCCATAGCGCCTGTTGCAGCACCACTGACCGCATTGACACCGGAACTTCCACTATTATATATCGGCGGTGGGACAATCGTTGCTGATGTTTCTTTTCTATATGTGTCCGGATTAAAACCGCTTTTTTCCATCGCAATAGTTTTACATTCCGCTTTATCTGCCAATAACTCATTGGCACTTTGACCCGACGCTGGAAAAATAATCAATCTTTCGGTTTTGGCGGTGTTTCTTGTTTTTAAATTTTCATTGAGAACCCAATACCTGTTTGCACTATTTCTAAACTGTATTTGATAGCCCTGGTTCTTTCTCTCGGAAAGCGTGACATATATTTCCTGGTAAGGGTCACTTAATTCACACAGGCCTGTCCGATGCAGGGCATTGGATGCAAATTGTGGATCATTGGCGACCATTTCTTTGGCCATGATCAAATCCTGATAAGAATTACATACAAGCGATCCCGGTTTGAGAATGGCCTGTTCCGTTGATCCGGAAAGGGAAAATAACAACAAACCGGAAATGACAAATATTCTTAATATAAATCTCATTGTATGAATGGTAGTCCCATAAAAAATTAAATGATCAAGGCATTGCTTATATCAATAAAGAATGCCCCAAGTAAAGGCATGTCATGCCAACCAGAGTGAAGTAAACAGTTGATCAATAGTCGTGGACTAAAGAGAAAGGAGCGTTTAGCCTTAACATCCTATGGAATTTGATAACGGTATTTTGCAAGTAGGCCCCTTTTTCTCGTTTACACTGGGCATCATCGTGCTGTTCACCGGCAAGCGAGTCAATGATGCCATCGGTTTTCTCAGGGAATTCAGCATACCGGAACCGGTCACCGGTGGGTTGATAGCTACTATACTGATTGCCTTGTTGTACATTACCAGCAATATCGAGATCAGTTTCGATCTTGCCGCACGGGATGTCCTGCTGATTTACTTTTTCACCACCATTGGCATCAACTCCAGCCTGAGAGATCTGTTGTCGGGTGGCAAACCGCTGGTGATCCTGCTCTCAATCACTATCGCCTACATGTTTCTGCAAAACCTTACTGGCATCACGGTGGCTGCGCTATTCGATCAGCCCACAGCGGTCGGTATGCTCGGTGGTACGGTTTCCCTGATTGGTGGGCATGGGACGGCCATTGCATGGTCACCGAGAATTGCAGACGATTACGGGATATCTAATGCAATGGAGGTTGGTATAGCCTGCGCCACTTTTGGACTTATTCTAGCCAGTTTGATGGGTGGACCTATCGCAAAATTTCTCATTACAAAACACAAGCTGACACCGGCAAAGATGGAATCACTGGATGTCGGCAAAATGGAAAAAGATACGGGCAAATACATGATTGATTACCTGAATTTTCTGGATGCTATTCTTGCAATTCATGTGAGTGCTATTTTTGGTCTACTGATCAACTATGGGCTGGAACATCTTGGACTCAAGCTGCCGCTGTTCGTAACCTGCCTGTTTGCCGGCATTATTATCACCAACCTGGTCCCAAAATCCTTCCCGCGAATCTCTGGTACTGTCTGGCCCAGCCGCAAACCGGCCATTGCCCTGATTGCCGAAGTATCTTTGGGTGCCTTTCTGGCGATGTCGCTGATGAGTATGCAGCTATGGACACTAATTGATCTTGCCGGCCCTATCTTTGCAATACTCGGTGCCCAGTTTCTAATTGCAGTCAGCTTGGCCCTATTTGTGGTATTCCCCCTGATGGGACGAAGTTACGATGCTGCTGTGATCTGTGCCGGGTTTGGAGGAATTTCGCTCGGTTCAACACCCACCGCCATGGCGAACATGTCTGCAGTGACTAAACGTTACGGTGCTTCACATCTGGCGTTTGTTATCGTTCCACTTGTGTGTGCATTTTTCATCGACCTGGCTAATGCCTTGCTTATTCCCTATTTCCTTGCGAACTTCTAGGCGAACTTCTAGTTTGCCTTTTTCTGGTTTTCGATATCTTTTTCGATTATTTCATTCCACAGATTGGTTACATTTGCTGCCAGCTCCTTATATTCGGGATGTCTCTCAACAATTAGCATGACTTGACTTGCGTCTTCCTGAACTTCTTTAATATATTTATGGTCATAGTCATCAAGCAACTCACCGGAATCTGTTTTTTCCTTAAGGGCCTGGGCACGAGGTAATCGCAGTTTGTTAAACCGTTCCAGCAATACCATAATCATTCCTTTATCTTTTTCATTTTGATCCATAGTTTTTCTCCTGTGTGATTTTTATATCGCCATTGTAATAATTATTACTGTCTTTTGACATGAAGGATAAAGCCCAAATTACATTAGTGGTTCTGCGACAGCTCCAAAGCCTGAGATCAGTCGGGTACTGATTTGCTTATTATTTGCACCGGTACCTGGAAATTGACCTACATTCTCATAATGATTGTAAAACTCGGGATCATCAATTGGTACAGCTGCCATTCCTTCACGTAGTTCAAAACTACTTGTATAACGAAATGGCCATATATCAAATATCGGCAGCATCCTTGATATCGATTGAACAATTCCGGTTATATGGCCTAATAGTGGAACCCGCTGCCGCTTTGCAATGGTCCAGCTATTTTGTGGCTGCATCGCCAATCTAATATCATCTGCAAGTTCTGCTGCAAACTCCTTGTCTGTAATTGTAACGGTAACTTCTGTATTGATAGCAATCCCTCTTGGATCAAAATTGTGTGAGCCGATAATAGCAATTTCATTATCAATAACCATAGACTTTGAATGTATGCTTGCTCTTGGGCCTTTAGTTTTAATAGGGGCCGTGTCATATCGGTCAATACCTGTAGGTTCTTCTGGCTCATATTCATAAAAGCCATCTGCATCAGGCGGTGACTGTAATTTCTCCAGTTCTGCGTACCTGGGTATGAATTGTTCAATATCTGCTGGCCTTGGTTTAAATTCATGCATCCTGAACTCGAGATTTTTGACATTCCTTTTCTTTCTCTTGAATGACAGGGCATAAACAAAATAATGATCAGCTGAGGCCAGACTATTTGTAGACAATGAATACTCAATATCCGGATTTTCCTCTCTAATCTCTCTAAATAACTGATAAGCGGGATTACTGATGATGAAATAGGGTGTTTGCATCAAAATAGAATGATCGGCATTCCTGATTGCCAGGCCAATACTTCTACTGGTATTGATGTCTGCTTCATCATCTTCAATAAATGGTTTCTGCGGACGATCAGCAATAAATTCGATGTCCGTTAAGCTATGTATATTTTTAACAAACTCATCATTGATATAATCATAATCCAGTGCCCGTGATATAAGTTCTTCAAACCCGGATACATTTGAGAATTCCGGTACTGGTAATATCTGCTGCTTGTCATCGATAAAGAGATGTTCCCTTACGTCTATTAACTGATCCAGGTCAAAGGTAATGGGATCGACCCAGTATCGTTCAAAAGATTTCTCCATATCTTCCGCGACCAAGCCGATAACAAGTATGTCTCGATCAACGAAATTAAATTCTGTACTCCTGTCATAATATTCATCACCAATATTACGCCCACCTGTAATAGCAATGCGTCCATCGAACACCATTACTTTATTATGCATCCGGTGGTTAAGGCCCTTAAAATTGGTAAAGAACGCTTTCATCATGTCCGTGCCTGATGACGCAGCCTTCTGGTCTAAAGGATTGTAAAGCCTGATTTGCAGGTTCTCGTGTACTTGTGCTGTTGCAGCCAGTCTTTTTGCATCATTGCCAGAAAATAATTGATCGCCAATGATACGGACCCTGACCCCCCTTTTTGCTGCAGCAATCAATTCCCTGGCAATTAAACCACCCGTTTTATCACTGCTCCAGATATAGGTTTGTATATCGATTGATGTTTTTGCAGCGCGAATTAGATGTATCCTTGCCTCTAGTGCCTTCTCACCGATATTAATAATATCTGCATATTGTTCAGCATCAGCGTTTTCAGAGTCATTGAAGTACTGCTCGGCCAAATCCTGTATTGGTGATAGAATGCTGCAGTGCGTCAAATCTGTAGCCGGGCAATTTAGCTCATTTCCTGCTATTACGCGTGGCAATATCTCCTGCTGTTCCTCTATAATGGTTACTCTGGAACAAGCAGAGAGTATTATTGTCAGAGATAAAACACTTAATATTCTGATCATGTTGTATTTAAAACCTGTACATAGGACAAGATTCATTAAAATATTTATGAAAGCCCTCGCAACATTATTTTTATTGTCATTAGCTTATTCGCCAATTGGCTTGAGTGCTGATGACAACATAATAATTCAGCCGGACTCAATTAATCAAATTGATAAGAGTGATAATAACACTTTGACGGTCATGTCCATGAATATAGCACATGGAAGAAGGGACAAATTTCACCAGGCTTTTCTGGAGGATGAGGAGATTAAAGATAATGTTGATCATATTGTCAGAATGTCCAATCGTGAAAAACCATTCCTGGTAGCCTTGCAAGAAGCTGATGGTCCATCTTCATGGAGTGGGAAATTCAATCATGTTGAATATATTGCAAATCAAACCGGACTAAAAAACTATTTCCAGGGCTATCATGTTGACAAGTTTGGACTGCAATATGGAACTGCAATACTGTCCAGTAATGAACTACATTCCTCAAAATCGCACACTTTTGACTCACGCTCATTTATCTCTTTAAGCAAAGGTTTTGTTTTATCAACAGTAAAATGGCCTGGAGAAGATAATCTTTATGTTGATGTAATTTCTGTACATCTGGATTTTCTGCTTGATAGTGTCAGGCAAAAACAAATAAATGAATTGATAGCAGTCTTAGAGGAACGGGATAACCCGGTTATATTGATGGGAGATCTTAATGCAGATTCTGATAGTGATGCAATTAAATCGCTTATCGAATTACTGGATTTAAAAGCCTACAAATTTAAACGCGATGGGCTTGAGACATTTGCAAGATTTAATAAACGTTTTGACTGGATACTGATTTCAAAAGAACTGGAATATGTTTCCTATAAAGTTCTGCCTGATAACATATCAGATCACAGCGCGACTATTTCAGAAATCAGGCCGGTAAGAGAAGACAAAGATATTGAACTAATTTCAGCAGGTATCTTTTGATTTTCTATCAGGCGGGTACTTTTATTCTATATAGTGTGGCATAGAAAACGGGTACCAGTACCATGGTCAGTATTGTACCAAACATCAATCCTGCCATTATTGTTATAGCCATCCCCACCCAGAAGATATCCTGTAACAATGGAATCATCCCGAATATGGTCGTTGCTGCTGCCAACCCAACAGGCCGTAGGCGCGACATGCATGCATGTACCAGTGCTTCATAAGGAGCCTTATCTTCCGCTAACTCAATATTGACCTGATCCAGTAGTACCACGGAATTTTTGATCATCATACCAATCAGGCTCATACCTCCTAATAAGGCGACAAAACCAAATGCAGCACCGGAAACCAGCAAGCCCGCCGTGATACCGATCAAGGCGAATGGAATCACCAGGGCAATGACAATCGGTGGGCGGAATGCATTAAAAAGAGCCACAACGATAAAGGAGATGATGACAGCGGCAGGAATCATCCCGGGTATCAGAGATGCCTGTGAATCTGCTGATGATTCAATCTCGCCGCCCCATTCAAATGTATAACCCGGTGGTAACTCTATTGATTCAACCTTGCTTGCCACATTCTTCATCATGTCAGGCAGAGTAAAACCAAGGACAGGATTGGCCTGGACGGTAATCGTACGCCTTCTGTCACGGCGCCAGATAACCGGGTCTTCCCATGCAGTATGTACATTATTGGTTACCTGTGACAAAGGTACTGTATATGTCTCCCCTTCTGGTTGTATCTGTAAAATATCCAGGCCGCCTACATTACGCCGCTCTTCTTCACCCATACGCAGGATAATCGGTAACATGTCATCCCTCTCACGGTATTGCCCGATGGTACGACCGTCAAAGGCACGCTTGGTAGTGTTGCCGATATCCTTCCGGGTAATGGATGTCCATCTGCCACGCTCCTGATTGTAGTCTGGAACGACTTTTAAGGTCCGTTGGCGCCAGTCATTCTGTACCATACCGGTAAGTGGATCGGCTTCCAGAATATCCATAGCGTTGGTCGCTAAAGACCGCAAAATAAATTTGTCAGCAATTGCAGGGCCACCGATACGTGCCTGGAATTTCCAGGTATCTGCCGGCCCGACACCGTACTTGATCATGGGCACCTGGGCATCGGGAAAGTGTTCTTCAAACAACGGGGTTAGTTCCCTGATCAGACCGTCGATCTCTTTGACATCCTTAACATTAATAATAAGCTGACCATAGGCCTCGTTTGGATCTTCCGGCTCTACTGGCAGATAAAATCGTGGTGGCCCCCCGCCTACAAAAGTGGCAACACTATCAACACGTTCATCCTTCAATAAGGCCTTTTCGACACGCTTCATATCCTCTGAGACATCCTGGATGCGTGTACCTTCTGGAGTCCAGTAATCCACCATAAACTTGGTCATGGCTGAATCAGGGAAAAATAATTGTTTAACAAAACCAAATCCAATCACAGACGTGACCAGCAAACCAACCATGATGCCGATGGTAATCCAGCGCCGGTTAATTGCCCTGTCCAGTATCGAACGGTATCTCATATAAAACTTTGTGCCATAGGGATCGGCATTATCACTACCGGCTTCGGGATCTGGCATCATGTCCATGCATTGAATTGGTGTCAGGGTCATAGACAAGACCCAACTGACTATCAGTGAAATAGCCACAACCGAAAACAGGCTGGCACAATATTCCCCTACACTCTCAACGGATGCGACAATGGGGTAAAAGGCCATGACTGCGACGATGGTTGCTCCGAGCAGAGGCATGGACGGTAATGCAGCAGCCTCTATGGCGGCTTTGGTCCTGTCCATTCCCCTGTTTAATCGAATGACAAAGCCATCGGCCACGACTATCGAATTATCGACCATCATACCCAGTGCGATAACCAGTGCCCCCAAAGACATGCGTTGCAAATCAATTCCCAGTATAGACATGATGATGAAGGTGCCAAGAATTGTCAGTATTAGTGAAGTACCAATAATAAAGCCCATCCGCAGCCCCATTGAGACAGCAAGGACGACTAATACAATAACAACGGCCTGACCGAGATTGGTAAAAAATCCCTTGATGGAATCATCGACGATGTCTGCTTGCCAATGTACTCGCTCGGCTTCGATACCAATGGGGAGATTCTCGATCAGTTCATCCAGGCGCTTGGCAACAAGATTACCCATGGTGACAACATTGGTTCCCGGGATATTACTAATGGCAATGGCAATCGCAGGAACGCCATTGAAGCGCATGATCCTTGCGGGTGGATCACTATAACCCTGGCTTACTGTTCCAATGTCTCTTATACGAATTAATTCTGAACTGAATGCCGGTGCTGCCACGGAAGATGAACTTCCAAAGTTCGCTGTAGATGTGTTTTGAAGATTCTCAAGCATCGTTCCGCGGATGGTTAAATCAGCAATATCTTCAGGGGATTGAAATTCACCCGTCGGTGCAATACGCAGGCGTTTATTCTGTACATCGACACTACCACTATCTACAACGACATTCTGTTCATGCAAGGTTGCTTCCAGGTTGGCAGTACTCAAGCCTAACTGGCTAAGCTGGGTTTCCGAGGTGTGAATGTAGATAACTTTTTCCTGCTCACCCCAGAAAATGACCTTGGCCACACCTTCAACCAGGCTCAGTTCTTTTTTCAAATGCTTGGCATACTCTTCCAGTTCAGCATAGCTAAAGCCATCTCCAGTCAATGCCAATAGATGTCCATAAACATCACTATAATCGTCATTAACTACTGGTCTCTGAACACCTGGCGGCAGGTTTGCTTCCACCTCACGGACCTTGCGTCGCATTTCGTCCCAGATCTGCGGTACCTCTTTGGTGCTGTAGGCAGGGATAATATCGGCCTTGATCAGTGACATCCCATCCCGGGACCAAGACTCAACAAAATCGAGTTGCTTCAATTGCTGAAGTGCCAATTCGATGCGATCCGTCACTTCCAACTCTACCTCATCGGCACTGGCACCGGGGTAGAAAGTTGTTATCGTCGCTGTCTTGATAGTAAAGTCCGGGTCTTCGAGCTGACCCAGAGAAAAGAATGCCGCTATACCAGCAACAAAAATAAGTACAAAGGCGAAATATGAAACCGTCTTTTTATCAATAGCGGCGGCGGCAAGATTCATAATTCTGGATCCTGCAATAGATACGAAGATCCATTGTAGTTATTTACAATAAATTTCACTTCCCGAAAACCAGGCTGATTTACCGCGAGATCTGGAATCATATTACTTCGCCTTCTCTTCCAGGATTCTCACCTCCATCCCTTCACGCAAATCATGCACACCGGCGGTAGCAATCCAGACCCCCGTATCCAGGCCTTCCGTGATCAGGATGCCGTAATCAGTCAATTTACCCTTGGTCACTTCTTGTTTTTTCACCTGTTTGGATTTTTCATCAATGATCCAGACATAGGTCTTGTCAATATCATCTGGAGAAAAAACAGCGTTTACCGGCACCGTTTTACCTATTGGCTCCGACTCTTCACCTTCCTCTGGACCCTCGCCCGTCGCCTTACCGGCCATCCCCGGCAGGATATTAATATCATCTGGTTGTTCCATGATCAGTGTTACAGGATAGGTCCTTGTGGTCTTCGAGGCTTCTTTCCCGATCTCCTTGATCTCGGCTGGAATTTTTCTGTCCGGGAATGGATCAAAAACAACCTCTATATTTCTTGCCTGGCTAGCTCTAGAGATCAAATTTTCCGGGATACTGATTATCATTTCGATGTGTGAGTCATCAATGATTCGAACAACAGCTTGCTTCTGTCGTACATCCTCGAAATTTTCTACATATTTGTTGACAACAATTCCATCGAAGGGTGCCTTGAGATGAGTATAGCTCAGTCGATCTTTTTTGGTGGCGACAGAGGCAGTCAGGGCATCCACTTTGGCACGGGCAGAATCCCGGGTTTGCAGTGCATTATCCACACTGATTTGACTAATAGCGCCGGGGTCTTTTTCAAATATAGTTTTTACTCTTTTGTAATCCGCCTCAGCACGTTTCATTATCGCAATGGCTTCATTCAACTCTCCCCGTGCACTACGTAGCTCTACCTCATAATCCCGAGGGTCAATGCGAGCAACGACATCACCTTCGTTAACCTCATCGCCAATATCTACCGGTAATGTAATTAATGGGCCTGAAACCCGGAATGATAAATCAATTTCCTGGGTTGCCTTAGCCGTGCCTGGAAATTGTCGCTGTCTGAACTGAACTGCGTCTGTGACCTGCATTGCCATGACCGGCCTGACAACTTTCTTTTCTGCCACCTCT
>QNEM01000050.1 GCA_003645215.1 Gammaproteobacteria bacterium | reverse complement strand
TGTTAGCATGATTGTTGGGGGAAAGTTGCTGGAAGACTTGTATAGTCTGAGCCACTCAAGGCCACTTTCTCCATTACCCAGGTCATAATCCAGGATAATCAGGTCATATTTGCCCCAGGGAAAGGTTCCAGAAGGTTTGCCATCGGCAGGGTCATAGACATCAACGGCAGCGCCCGGACAGACAGACCCAAAAAACTTGATCAATAGATTACTAAAATCCTCCGAATCGTCAATGACGAGGATCTGGTTTATATCTTGTTCAGACATTTAGGGAGTTAAGTACATTTAATTCATACATATTGGGCGGGAATTATATCCAATTGTGAGTCCAGTGACGAGAAAAAATACCACCTGCTAAAATTCTAAAAATTGATGATAGTCTTGTGGGCTGTTTCAGGGTCTTCTCTAACCAATCTTGGTACGAGATAGCCAGGCAGCCTTTTTTGTATCTCCTGCATGAGTAACCTTGCGCTGGATTCATCGACCTCAAAGTGACTTGTCCCGGATACAGGATCCAGCATATGCAGATAGTATGGGATAATACCATAGCTAAACAGGGCCTCACTTAAGGCCACCAGTGCCTGTACAGAATCATTAATGCCTTTTAACAGTACGGATTGGTTAAATAATGAAATATTACGGTTTCTTAGCTTCAATATGGCCTGTTCCACTGATTTATCCAGTTCATTGGCATGATTTACATGTAAAACAATCGCAAGCTGTAAATGAGTTCTGCTTAGCCAGTCCAGGCATGCTTCATTGATTCTTTCAGGGACGACTACTGGAAATCGGGTGTGGATCCGTAGTCGTTTTAGATGAGGGATCTCAGCCAGTCGTGAAACCAGCTCAGAAAGACGTTCATCAGAAAGTGACAGGGGATCACCGCCACTCAGGATCACTTCAGTCACAGACGTCTCTTTTTGCAGGTATTCTATGGCCTTTTGCAGA
The DNA here is from genome assembly GCA_003645215.1 of Gammaproteobacteria bacterium. Taxonomy (GTDB): domain Bacteria; phylum Pseudomonadota; class Gammaproteobacteria; order Eutrophobiales; family Eutrophobiaceae; genus SMWN01. Next base: position 9,211 of record QNEM01000050.1, on the reverse strand, counting down.
TTTTCCCCTGATGGATTCGAATCGGAATAGGGGAAATGCCTGCGAAAGCAGTATCTACAGTGAATGGCACAGGCACCTGTCAGGACAAGTAACACTCTTCCATGATATTTATGCAGCAAACCGGGAGCAGCCTGACGCTTAACTTCATTGAGCGGATCCTTGCTAAAGCCAGTTTGATCGATTTCTTCTTCAGCAGAAGGCCATATCTGTTTAAATAATGGATCAGCAGGATCGTTTTTACTCATTTTGCTGATAAATCCTGCTGGTACTCGCAATGGAAAGTCCTGGTTCGCCTGCCGTGAGATCAATGAAGAATCTTCGATGTCCAGTTCACTGAGTAGCTGCTCAGGTGAGGCGCTGGCCTGCTGTAATATGCTCTTCCAATTTCTATGCTGCATGTCTTCCCTTATTCACGGTATGATGCGAAATTATTTTACAGAATATTTGGAAGAGATGTTCATGGCAACGTATAGCACTAATGAGTTCAGGGCCGGCCTGAAAATTATGATTGATAATGACCCATTTGCCATCCTGGTGAATGAGTTTGTAAAACCTGGAAAAGGCCAGGCCTTTAACCGCGTTAAAATGCGCAATCTCAAAAATGGTCGTGTCCTTGAAAGAACCTATAAATCTGGTGAATCCGTAGAGGCAGCAGATGTTATGGATACGGACATGCAATATCTCTATAACGATGGTGATACCTGGTATTTCATGGATCAAATAACGTTTGAACAATATCCAGCAGACAAACCGGCCGTAGAAGACGCGGCGCAGTGGTTAAAGGGTGAAGAGATATGCGAAGTCACGTTGTGGAATGGATCGCCATTATCTGTCGCAGCCCCGAATTTTGTTATTCTTCAAATTACAGATACAGATCCGGGCCTGCGGGGTGATACTGCATCAGGTGGTTCGAAGCCGGCGACACTTGAAACGGGGGCTGTCGTCAAGGTGCCCTTGTTTATCGAGAATGAAGAGCTGATTAAGATTGATACTCGAACAGGGGAATATGTTAGCAGGGCCAAGGATTAGAGTTTCCACAACACAACATCTAAAAAATTATTATCATTAAGTGAACTTCTAAATGTCAGAGTCCTGGCGTCCGACCGCTGATAAGCAAATAATCAAACTAAGGGCTGACACGTATAGCAAAATACGTCAGTTCATGGCCGAACGGAATGTACTGGAGGTTGAAACACCCGTTTTGTCACATGCGACGGTCACAGATATACAATTGCACAGCTTTCACAGTGATTATTCCAGTCCACAGACAAGTTCAGCCAGGACTTTATATCTGCAGACATCACCTGAATACGCCATGAAACGCTTATTGGCATCGGGAACAGGTGCTATTTACCAGATATCCAGAGTCTTTAGAAATGAGGAACAGGGCAAACTGCATAATCCGGAATTTACCATGTTGGAGTGGTACCAGCCCGACTATGATCATCATCAATTAATGCAGGAACTTGAGATGTTTTTGAATCTCTTTGCCATCACCCATTGTGAAAAAACAACATATGCCGAAATATTTATACAACATACAGGGCTGGATCCGCATACATGCGATACCAATGAATTGACTATGCTGGCGCAACAATATGGTTTGACATCAAGCATAGAAGAACGCCCGGTATTACTGGATTTTATTTTTAGTAACAAAATTACTTCAACCCTGGGCAACAGCAGGCCATTGTTTGTATATGATTATCCTGCGTGCCAATGTGCCCTGGCAAAACTCAGCAACGGAGCTCCAGAGGTCGCTGAACGTTTTGAATTATTTATCAATGGTATGGAGATCGCCAACGGTTTTCATGAATTGACAGACCCAGCAGAACAACTTGCCCGGTTCGAACAGGATCTGGCATTGAGAATAAAACAAAAACGCCCAGAGCTGGCCATTGATTATTTATTTCTCGATGCCCTGAAACAAGGTCTTCCTGATTGTGCAGGTGTTGCTGTGGGTATCGATCGACTGTTAATGGCAATAACAGGAGCTAAGGACATTCGTGAAGTGCTTACTTTCCCAATAGAGAACGCCTGAGAGGATGGTCATAAACAATGTTTGATGTTCAGGATATCCTCTCCGAAACAGGGCCATTAGCAGATCGTATTGATGGCTTTACCGTGCGTCCGCAACAGCAGCAACTGGCACAGACGATTGCCGATGTCCTGAATAATGATGATTCACTGGTGTGTGAGGCGGGTACGGGAACAGGCAAGACCTTTGCTTATCTGGTGCCGGCACTAATGTCTGGCAAACGTGTGATCATTTCAACGGGAACCAAACATTTGCAGGATCAATTGTATTACAAAGATTTGCCAATCGTACGCAAGGCATTAAATGTACCGGTAGTGACAGCCCTGCTCAAAGGCAGGGCGAATTATCTTTGCCTGCATAGACTTGAAAATGGTGATGAAAATTTTCGATATGCCACGAAAGAAGATTTGTCTGACATTCCCATGGTCAAAAAATGGGCAACACAGACAGACAAAGGTGATCTGGCTGAACTAATAAATCTGCCAGAAGATGCTGCAATTCGTTCCAGGATTGTTTCGAATACGGAAAACTGTTTGGGGCAGGACTGCAGTTTTTATGATGATTGTTTTGTGTTCAAGGCCAGGCGCAAGGCCAACGAAGCCGAAGTCGTCGTAGTGAATCATCATTTGCTTCTGGCTGATCTGGCATTACGTGAATCAGGCTTTGGCGAAGTCTTGCCCAGGGCAGACACAATTATCTTTGATGAAGCGCATCAATTGCCGGCACTGGCCTCTGAATTTTTCAGTCAGTCCTTAAGTAGCCGTCAATTCAGTGAATTGTTTAGCGATACTACGGCGGCTTATCTAGGCGACGCCAACGATATGGTAGAAGTGCTGGATGAGATCCGGGAGTGTCAAACCAGTCTGCGTAAATTTCGCCTGAGTTTTGGTCATAAGGAAAAACGTATGGCATGGAATGAGGTATTCGCTGATAAAAAAGTTAAACAGGCACTGGAGGACTTGCGGGATAATTTAAGTACATTGAAAAAATATCTTGATAGCCTGGCCGGGCGTTCAAAAGCGCTGGAAAATTGTTGGCGACGATGCAGCAATATGATTGAAATATTACAAACATTTATTGAAAGGGAATCAGAAGACCTGGTGCAATGGCTGGAAACCAGGGGCCAGGGATTTCTACTACATCAAACACCACTGGATATTTCAGCAACATTTCAGTCGCGCCTGGCACAACATGATTGTAATAGTATCTATACTTCAGCGACGCTGTCTGTTGCAGAGGATTTCTCACATTTCTCTGATCAACTTGGTTTGTCAGAGACCACGGCGCAAAGCTGGGACAGTCCATTTGATTATCAAAAGCAGGCTTTACTGTATCTACCGCAAGGCATGCCAGAACCCAATGAATCAGTTTATACAGAAGCAGTTATTAATATGGCATTGCCTGTGCTTGAAGCAAGCCAGGGCTATGCGTTTTTGTTATTTACCAGTCATCGCGCCATGAATGAGGCCTATGATTTATTGCAAGATAGAATTGATTATCCACTGATGCGGCAGGGGGATGCGCCCCGATCAGAATTATTGCAATCATTCCGCAAGACGGATCATGCTGTTTTACTGGGCACCAGCAGTTTTTGGGAAGGTGTTGATGTCAGGGGCAAGGCACTCTCCTGTGTCATTATCGATAAATTACCTTTTGCACCGCCAGATGACCCTGTATTTCGCGCACGCGCAGCCAGGATGAAGGAAAATGGGAAAAATCCATTCATGACGTATCAATTGCCACAAGCCGTGATCAGTTTGAAACAAGGTGTAGGTCGATTGATACGTGATGCCAGCGATTATGGTGTGTTGATGATTTGTGATCCAAGACTCAAAACCAAATCCTACGGCAAAGTTTTTCTCAAGAGCTTGCCGGACATGAAAAGGACTAGAGAACTTGCGGATGTTGATGCATTCTTTTTTGAAAAAATGCAGGGTGATGCTGAGTGATTTATGGCTAGCCTTTGTCCGAAATGAAATTATCACTCAGGCAAATTGTTTATTACAGGGTGTTGTTGTGTTTCAGCCTGGTGGTCATCACCTATCTGGCAACAACCGCGTTAGAATTCTCAATTGTCTCTTCAATCTACGACAAGATAAATCATTTCGCTGCCTTCCTTGTTTTAGCAATGCTGGTGGATTTCTCATTTCCGAATTCCCGTTTCAATTCGGCTAAAATATTTTTATTGATCGCCTATGGCATTTCATTAGAAATCATTCAAAATTTCCTGCCACACAGAATGTTTTCATTATTTGATATTGCTGCAGACAGTCTTGGATTACTTGCCTATGGCTTGTTAATTCCATTTATTAAAAGATTAGCTGCTTTTAGCGATCGGTGGTCTGACTAACAATATGAATGATCATTTTAAAATAGAACCGTCTAATCAAGACTACGCAGAGCTATTACAGATCACAGACACACATATCTTTGCCGATGAAAAAGATACGTTTGATGATGTCGATACCCGGGCCTCACTCAAACAGGTGCTCGATCTCGCCAGGGGAAATGACTGGCCTGTAGATACCATTTTAGCCACGGGTGATCTGGTACATGATGCAAGAACCATTGCCTATGAAAGATTATTAGAGGTATTCACATCTATTGAAGAACCGGTTTTTTGTTTGCCCGGTAATCACGATTCTCCAGGTTTGATGTATGAGCTGCTGAATACCAGTAATGTCCATACTTCAAAATCTATAGAAATAGGTGCATGGGTAATAATTATGCTGGATTCCTTCCTATTGAACACCCATGCAGGGCAACTTCAACAACACGAACTGGATTTATTGGGTGAGTTGCTGGAAAAGCATCAGGATAAGCATGTACTGGTATGTTTACATCATCCTCCAGTTGAAATTGGCAGTGACTGGATGGACGGCATGCGATTAAATAACCCACAAGAATTTTTTGCGGTATTGGATAGATATAATCACGTCAAGGCAGTGCTTTGGGGGCATATTCATCAGGAATTCAACGCTGAGCGCAAGGGTGTACGCCTGATGGCATCGCCCTCTACCTGTGTACAATTTATGCCAGAGTCTGGCGAATACCGAAAAGATGGTCGTGCGGCTGGCTATCGTTATCTGAAACTTCATTCCTCTGGTGAAATCGATACCCATACCAGGCGTTTACATGGAGTTACTGGCTAAGACTCTGGTTGCAATTGACACTTATTTCAGTGAATATTGCAACGCAGCATATCGAAGCTCTAGCCAATGATAAATAATAATACTGACAAACCGTCACAACTGAAGAAAACGCCCTTATACGATCTGCACTGTGAACAAGGTGCGCGCATGGTGCCGTTCGCAGGCTATGAAATGCCAGTTTCATATCCGCTGGGGATCAAACAGGAACATCTACATTGCCGTACGCAAGCCGGATTGTTTGATATCTCGCATATGGGTCAAATCAGGCTGCAGGGAAAGCAGGCTGTGTCTGTGCTCGAGTCATTAATCCCGAGCAAAATTTCTGATCTGCAAACAGGCCAACAGAAGTACTCAGTCTTGAGCAATGACCGTGGTGGTATTCTGGACGATATCATGGTGACCAACATGGGTGATCACCTGCTGTTGGTGGTGAATGCAGCATGCAAACATGAGGATGTTGAATACCTGCAGTCAATGATGCGTGATATGAGCAATGAAGATTGTCAGCTTGAATTTCTGCAAGACAAGGCATTAATGGCACTACAGGGGCCAGCGGCGGCCAGCGTATTGGAGGAATTTTCACCAGAAACAGCCAGGCTGCATTTCATGCAGGGTGGAGCATTTAATATCCGGGATATTCCATGTGTGATTAATCGCTGTGGCTATACTGGTGAAGATGGATTTGAGATTTCAATCCCTGTCGGGCGCGCTGAAGATTTAGCCAGACTATTATTAAAAAATGATAAGGTCAGGATGATTGGCCTGGGTGCACGGGATACACTGCGTCTTGAGGCAGGATTCTGTCTTTATGGCCATGATATTGGACCGGAAACCAGCCCTGTAGAGGCAGCCATTGAATGGATCATTGCCGATAAAACAAATAAAAGTAGTTGCCCGGGGGCAGAAATCATCTGGCAACAACTGGCATCTGGAGTTACACGACGACGAGTTGGTCTTATGATGCAAGGCAAGGTGCCTCTCAGGGAGGGGATGGATGTTCTGGATGATTCAGGACAGCTTGCAGGATGCATAACAAGTGGCGGGTTCAGTCCGACACTGGGCAAACCGATAGCCATGGCATATATCAAATCTGAATTTGCCAATACAGGTAGTCAATTACAGGTAAATATTCGCAACAAAAATTATCAGGTTGAAACAGTGGCGCTGCCTTTTGTTAAGCACCGTTACCACAGAAGCAATTAATACAGGAGGGTTGAGACAAATGAGTGAGTTGAAATTTACAGAAGATCACGAATGGATCAGGCTGGAGGATGATGGCACAGCAACAGTAGGTATTACCGACTATGCACAGGAACAACTGGGTGATGTGGTTTATGTTGAATTGCCTGAGGTCGGCAGAGAACTTGGCAAAGACGATGAAGTTGCTGTGGTGGAATCAGTAAAGGCAGCTGGAGAAATAAAAATGCCATTAAGCGGCACAGTACTTTCGATCAATGAAAGCCTCGAAGATGAACCGGAAACAGTCAATGCAGATCCTGAAGGTAATGGCTGGTTTATGACCATCAGTGTCAACAATCCCGAGGAAGTTGATACATTGATGGATGATAGTGCCTATAACGAATTTCTAGGCGGTCTTTAATGGTTGTGTTTATTGCCTTATGAGTAACAAAAAAGAGTCCTTATCTGAACTTGAGATGCGAGGCGATTTTGTTCGCCGTCACATTGGTCTTGATCGGGAACAAATTGCTGAAATGGTCGCGGTACTCGGATTGTCATCACTTGATGACATTATCGAAAGAGCCGTGCCAGAAAGTATTATTGCGGCCGAACCACTGACATTGACTGAAAATTACAGTGAACGCGCAGTGGGAACTTATATGCGCAAGATGCGAGAGCGTAACAAGGTCTTTACCAGCATGATTGGACTGGGATATTACGGCACCATCACACCCGCAGTTATCAAGCGTAATGTTCTGGAAAATCCTGCCTGGTATACCGCATACACACCTTACCAGGCAGAAGTCAGCCAGGGGCGGCTGGAGGCACTGTTAAATTTTCAGCAGATGATCATGGATCTTACCGGCATGGAATTGGCGAATGCCTCCTTACTGGATGAGGCAACGGCCGTAGCAGAAGCCATGGCCATGTCAAAGCGAGTAAGTAAATCAAAAGCTAACACTTTTTTTGTCGACGAAGATTGTTTCCCACAAACCATAGCCGTGGTCGAAACAAGGGCCAAATCACTTGGCTTTGATATAGTCGTTGGCAACCCCTATACGGAGCTTCAGCAGCACGAAATATTTGGTGTTGCCATTCAATATCCTGGCACTAGTGGCGAAGTTCGTGATATTCATTCGGTGGTTGAGTCCGCACACACGCAATCTGCATTGGTCACAGTGGCCGCTGATATCCTCAGCCTGGTCATACTTAAACCACCAGGTGAAATGGATGCAGATATTGTCGTAGGCAATACCCAAAGGTTTGGCGTGGGTATGGGCTATGGTGGACCTCATGCTGCTTATTTTGCGACTCGCGAAAAATTCAAGCGTTCCATACCGGGACGTATCATCGGTGTTTCTGTAGATAATCGAGGTGAAAAGGCCCTGCGCCTTGCCTTGCAAACACGTGAACAGCATATCAGGCGTGATAAGGCGACAAGTAATATCTGTACCTCGCAGGTGTTACTTGCCATCATCGCCAGTTTCTATGCCATCTATCATGGAACCTATGGACTCAAATGTATTGCCAAACGTGTTCATCGTCTCACACAAATTCTGGTTGTTGGCCTGGAACAACTGGGTTTTGAAATTATTAACCAGAGTTATTTCGATACAGTTATTGTGCGTGTGCCTGGCCGTGCTCACCGCATCATCGCCCGTGCTCGCGAGGCGAAGATCAACTTGCGTATTATTGATGCAGATCACATTGGCATATCACTAGATGAAACAATTCGACGCAATGAAGTAAAAGCACTGTGGCGTGTGTTTTCTGCAAACGCAGATAATGAACTTGGTGTTCAGAAAATTGATGACATTATAAAGGAATGCATTCCTGAATCACTGTACCGTAACAGTGAAATATTGACGCATCCGGTATTCGAACGTTACCACTCTGAAACAGAGATGATGCGTTACATGCAAAAATTATCGAGAAAAGATATTGCACTGGATCGCGCCATGATTCCATTGGGTTCCTGCACAATGAAATTAAATGCTGCCACAGAGATGCAGGCACTGTCTCTACGTGAATTCAGTGCCATGCACCCATTTGCGCCCCTTGAACAGGCGCAGGGATACCTGCAATTGTTTGAAGAGCTGGAGGAGATGCTTTGTGATCTCACCGGCTTTGATGCCTTTTCTTTCCAGCCTAATGCCGGTTCCCAGGGGGAATATGCAGGCCTGTTGGTGATAAAAAAACATCATGAGACACGGGGACAGGGGCATAGGGATATTTGTTTGATACCGGCATCTGCCCACGGTACAAACCCGGCATCTGCGATTCTGGCAGGACTGAAAGTAGTAGTTGTTGCCTGCGATAAAAAAGGCAATGTTGATGTTGCTGACCTGGAAGCAAAGGCAAAACAACATGCAGATAATCTTGCTGCATTGATGATTACCTATCCTTCAACACATGGCGTCTATGAGGAAGCATTTCAGGATATTTGTGAAAAGATTCATACATACGGTGGTCAGGTCTATCTGGATGGCGCAAATTTTAATGCCCTGGTGGGTATATGCCGACCTGCGCTGATCGGCGCAGACGTAGCGCATATTAATCTACACAAGACGTTTTCTATCCCACATGGTGGTGGTGGTCCGGGGGCAGGACCAATCGGTGTGCGAGCACATCTTGCTCCATTCTTGCCAGAGCATCCCCTGGTTAAAGAAGTAAACCCGGCAGCGGGTAGCGCAGGCACCATTGGTACTATTTCAGCAGCACCCTGGGGTTCACCGAGCATTCTAAGCATTTCCTGGGCATACATTGCGATGATGCGTAATACGGGACTAAGAAGGGCGACCATGGTTGCGATCTTAAGTGCCAATTACATAGCACAAAAACT
>QNEM01000049.1 GCA_003645215.1 Gammaproteobacteria bacterium | reverse complement strand
TGCTGATCTGGCAGGCTCCAATCTGACCCTGTGGTCAGGCTCCAAAGGCATCGATGGGGAATCGGGGGCAGGCAATTACATCTATTACGGTGTGCGTGAATTTGCTATGTGTGCGATTAATAATGGCCTGACACTACACGGTGGCTTCATTCCTTACGGTGCGACATTTTTAATCTTTTCCGAGTACGCGCGTAATGCACTGCGGATGTCCGCACTCATGAAACAAAGAAATATCTTTGTCTTCACCCATGACTCCATTGGTCTGGGTGAAGATGGTCCAACGCACCAGGCTGTTGAGCAGGCTGCAACCCTGCGTTTGATACCAAATATGACAGTATGGCGTCCCTGTGATGCCGTCGAGTCAGCGGTCGCCTGGCAAATGGCGATTGAGAAAGCCACTGGCCCTTCTTCATTACTCTTTTCTCGCCAGAAACTGGCGCACATGCCTCGCTCAGCCGAGCAAATCGAAAATATCAGTAAAGGTGCTTATGTACTGCTGGATTGCGAAGGCGAGCCTGAAGTCATCGTCATTGCCACCGGCTCTGAAGTAGAAATGGCCACGGGCACTGCAAACAAACTCAATGCAGCCGGACAAAAAGTTCGGGTTGTTTCCATGCCTGCTACTGACCTGTTTGATGACCAGGAACAATCCTACCGCGATTCAGTCTTACCTCCTGCTTGCCGACAACGCATTTCTGTGGAAGCAGGGGTCACAGATTACTGGCGTAAATATGTTGGTCTGGATGGCAAGGTATTAGGTGTCGATAATTTCGGCGAATCTGCCCCGGCCAGTGATGTTTTCGAATACTTCGGTCTGACCGCAGAGAAACTGGAAGCGACGATTCTGGACCTGGTGAATTAACACCTGACGAATTAAGACCTGACAAAAACATAAACTAATTATTCAAGATCAAGACGGAGAATTAAAGATGACAATTAAAGTTGGTATTAACGGTTATGGACGTATCGGACGAAATATCCTGCGCGCTGTATACGAATCCGGGCGCACAGATGAAATCCAGATCGTCGCTATTAACGATCTTGGCGATGCCAACACCAACGCACATTTGACCCAGTATGATACGGCCCATGGAAAATTCCCTGGTGAAGTCTCTGTTGATGGTGACTACATGATAGTTAACGGCGACAAAATCAGGGTGCTATCAGAACGTGATCCAGCCAAACTGCCCTGGGGCGAACTCGGCGTCGACGTAGTGCATGAATCAACCGGTTTCTTTGCCAGTAAGGAAAAAGCCAGTGCACACCTTGCGGGTGGTGCAAAAAAAGTCATCATCTCGGCACCTGGTGGTAATGATGTCGATGCGACGATTGTTTACGGTGTTAACCACGGGGTGTTAAAGGCCTCAGATACCGTTATTTCCAATGCCTCTTGTACAACCAATTGCCTGGCACCGCTGGCCAAGGTATTACATGAAGGTATCGGTATTGAACGAGGTGTGATGACTACCATTCATGCCTACACCAATGACCAGGTTCTCACCGATGTCTATCACAGCGATCTGCGTCGGGCACGTTCGGCCACCATGTCCATGATCCCGACAACTACGGGGGCCGCGGCCGCGGTTGGCCTGGTATTGCCTGAACTCAATGGCAAACTGGATGGCTACTCCATGCGCGTACCAACCATCAATGTTTCGGTGGTTGATTTATCTTTCTCCGCAGCAAGAGAAACAACAATCGAGGAAATCAATTCCCTGGTGAAAACGGCGGCCGACGGTGAGATGAAGGGGGTATTGGCCTATAATGATAAACCACTGGTATCGATTGATTTCAATCATGACCCGGCATCTTCTACCTATGATTCAACACAGACCAGGATCATGGAAGGGAAACTGGTAAAAGTCATTGCCTGGTATGACAACGAGTGGGGCTTTTCTAACCGCATGTTGGATACCACCATTGCATTAATGAACGCGAGCTAAATAACGATAAATATTGTAAGCAACCCAGCATGACTATTTTGGTGAAAATTGCAGATCTGGACCTGAGCGGAAAACGGGTACTGATACGTGAGGATTATAATGTCCCGCTAAAAGATGGAGAGGTTGAGGACGATACACGTATCTATGCAAGCTTGTTAACCATAAACAAATTGCTCGATGCCGGTGCAAAAGTCATGATCATGTCTCACCTGGGGCGCCCCAAAGAAGGGCAGCCCGACGAGGCATTCAGCCTGGCACCTGTAGCCAAATGTTTGTCTTCGCTACTCGACAGGGAAGTGCCGTTGGTAAAAGACTGGCTTGATGGTATCGACATGGACGATAGAGATATCGTTTTATGTGAGAACGTCCGTTTTGAAGTCGGCGAAAAAGCCAACGAAGATGATATATCCAGAAAAATGGCGGCCCTGTGTAATGTCTACGTCAATGATGCCTTTGCCACGGCACACAGGGCACAGGCTTCTACTCATGGTGTTGCCAAATACGCACCTATCTCTGCAGCTGGACCACTTCTGATTACAGAATTAAAAACCTTATCCATGGCACTCAAAGAACCAGCCAAACCCGTGGTCGCCATTGTTGGCGGTTCCAAGGTTTCTTCCAAACTGACCATCCTCGCTTCTCTTTCAGAAAAAGTAGATCAACTTATTGTTGGTGGAGGAATTGCCAATACCTTCCTCAAGGCAGCAGGTTTCAATGTTGGTAAATCACTTTACGAAGAAGATCTGGTTGCAGAAGCAAAGAAATTAATGGCTGCGGCAAAAGCAAATGGTGCAGAAATACCCTTGCCGATCGATGTGGTTTGCGCAAAAGAATTCAGTGAACATGCTGATGCAAGTATCAAGAGTATCGACCATGTTGAAGATGACGATATGATTCTGGATGTCGGCCCTGAAACCATAGCGAAATTCACAGGCCTGTTAGAACAGGCGGCAACTATTGTCTGGAATGGTCCACTGGGTGTTTTCGAATTCGATCGTTTTAGTGCCGGAACCAGGGCACTGGCAGAAAGTATTGCCATCAGCGATGCTTTTTCTATCGCCGGTGGCGGGGACACCTTATCCGCCATTTCAAAATTTGGTGTTTCAAACAAGATCTCCTATATCTCCACAGGTGGTGGTGCTTTTCTGGAATTTCTTGAGGGCAAAAAATTACCTGCTGTTGCCATACTGGAAGAGGCCGCACGTGCCTGGGCTGCAATGGAAAGAGCCCGCGAATACTAGGCCGTTTTTCAGGTTCACAAATTATGTTAAATAAACATTTCAGGAACACACAAGCCAAGAGGTTAAAATCGTAGTTTAAATGAGAAGAACAAAAATAATCGCAACACTAGGCCCGGCAACCGATGAACCAGGTGTATTAGAAGAACTTTTCAAGGCAGGGGTAGATGTATTCCGTCTCAACTACTCACACCAGACCCATGCCCATCATGAAAAAAGACTGCATGAGATCCGTACGTTATCAAAAAAACACACACATGCTGTTGGTATTATGGCCGATCTACAGGGACCAAAGATCCGTATTGAACATTTTGATGGTGGCAAGGTTCAACTTGTTGAAGGTGCAGAATTTGTTATTGATACCGATCTGGATAGCGAAGCAGGTGACGAAAAACACGTTGGCGTAAGTTACAAAAACTTACCCAGGGATGTGCGTGCCGGAGATACCCTGCTGATTGATGATGGCCGTATCGTTATGCGTGTCAAAAATGTCGGAGAGCACGAGGTTAGTTGTGAAGTCGTCACTGGTGGTGAGCTCTCGAATAACAAGGGCCTTAACCTGCAGGGTGGTGGTCTTTCGGCCAGCGCTCTCACTGATAAAGACGTTCGTGATCTGGAACACGCCGTTAGTATTGGTGTTGATTTTGTGGCGGTCTCCTTTCCACGCCGTGCCGCTGATATTATCCATACGCGCGAACTACTTAAACAACTGAACAGTACTGCACACATCATCGCCAAGATAGAAAGAGCAGAGGCGCTTGATGACATCGAGGCCATCATAGAGGCCTCTGATGCCATTATGATTGCCCGTGGCGATCTTGGCGTTGAGATTGGTGATGCCAGTCTGCCGCCTGTGCAAAAAAGATTGACGAAGATGGCCAGGGGTATGGATCGCGCCGTCATTATCGCAACACAGATGATGGAATCCATGATTGAACACCAGATACCGACACGTGCTGAGGTTTTTGATGTCGCCAATGCTGTTATTGATGGTGCAGATGCCGTTATGTTATCTGCAGAAACCAGTGTAGGACATTTCCCAGTCAAGGCCGTTACCTCAATGTCCGGGATTTGTGAAGAAGCAGAGAAACAAAAAAGTGTAACGGTTTCAGATCATCGTATTAACAGGCGTTTTGAATCTATTAATGAAGCAATTGCCATGTCTACCATGTATGCGGCAAATCATATTGGTGCCAAGGCCATTGCTGCACTCACAGAAACAGGCGGTACCTGTTTATGGATGTCACGTATCAAGTCAGGCATTCCGATCTTCGCATTTACGCGACATTCATCTACGCGTAGAAGGGTTTCCTTGTATCGTGGAGTTTATCCCATGAAATTTGACATCACACATACGGATCCACTGGAAGCCAATAAGGAAATTCTTGACGAACTTCTGGACAAGAATATTGTAGAAGACGGTGACTACGTCATCATCACCAAGGGCGATCTACGCGGAGCACGGGGCGGTACAAATAATATGAAACTTATACGCGTCGGTGAGGCAACAGAACACACCATCTAGTAAAATGTACAACTAGTGTGGAAAACATTTCATAAGAATTACATTAATTAAATTTTAGTACAGAGGCCAAATATGAGTATAAAAGAACTGGATCAAACAGCTGAGGCAATGGTTGCTGCGGGCAAGGGTATTCTTGCAATTGATGAGAGTGCTCCAACCATCAAGAATCGCCTGGATAGTATTAATACGGAATCTACAGAAACATCTCGTAGAGCCTACCGTGATCTTTTAATCACCAACCCTGGTGGCAATGAATATATCAGCGGCATGATCCTGTTTGATGAAACTATCAGACAGTCCACTGCAGATGGAACACCTTTTGCGGAAGCCCTGGAGAAACAGGGCATCATGACAGGAATAAAGGTTGATACGGGCGCTAAAGAACTTGCCGGTCACCCTGGTGAAAAAGTCACTGAGGGCCTCGATGGTCTACGCGACCGTTTAGCTGAATATAAAAAACTCGGTGCCAAATTTGCCAAGTGGCGTGCCGTCATCACCATTGGAGAAGGTATCCCCAGCCTGGGTTGTATTGAAGCCAATGTTCATGCCCTGGCACGCTATGCTTCACTTTGTCAGGAAGCCGGTATCGTGCCAATGGTCGAACCAGAAGTTCTGATGGACGGTGACCATAGTGTTGAACTCTGTTATGAAGTTACCGAGGCAACGCTGAAAGCATTGTTTAATGAATTATATAAACAAAGCGTCTCTCTGGAACACACCATACTCAAGGTCAATATGATTGTTTCTGGCAAAGACTGTTCCGAACAAGCTGATGTCGATGATGTCGCTGGTCTGACAATTAACTGTCTGCTGAACACAGTGCCTGCATCACTGCCAGGCATTGTCTTTCTATCTGGTGGACAATCAGCCGAGAAGGCAACGGAACATCTGAACGCAATGAACGCAACTTATGGCCCATTGCCCTGGCCCTTGAGTTTTTCATATGGACGGGCACTTCAGGCACCTTGCCTTGCAGCCTGGCAAGGTAAAGAAGAAAACGTCGAAAAGGCCCAGGCAGTACTTCTGCACCGTGAGAAATGTAATGGCGAAGCATCGCTTGGCAAATATGATGCAGCGAGCGACGCAGCATAAGCAGTAAATGCCAGACGTGACTGATGATGATGAACTCCCTCCCATTGCCCAGGTGGCATGGGAGGCCTATCTGCGTATGTCCGCGACCAAGAATACCTATTTTGAGTTTATGCAATCACTGGATCAAAAATACGATAAGGGTGAAAAACCTTCTGAAGAAGAAAACCAGGAACTTGCTGTGATGCTGCAGGCCCATAGCGAAACGGTCGCTGAATTCAATGAGGCCATGCATGAAGTGACCGATGCAGATGACAGGATGTTGCTACTAAAGAAAATGGGTTAATCCCCTTTCTTTAGTCAAAACCAGAAATGACCACCTCCGTGTATAGAACCACATTTTTCCTGTTATTTTTGTTGAATGGAATTCTACTCTCGACACATGCCCTGGCTGATGATGAGGAACTGGAAAAGGAATTTATGCTGGCATTAGCAGCAGATGAGGCCGGTGATTGTGATAAAGCACTGCCTCTTTACATAAGTCTGGCCGACGAGGGTGTCCCAGGTGCCATGATTAATCTGGGGAATATGTATCTGACAGGCCGCTGTGTTGAGAAAGATCCAAAAAGGGCCCTGGCACTACTGAATGTTGCTGTATCCTATCAGACACCTGTTGCACATATTTATTTGGCAAATTTATATTATGAAGGTCATTTGGGCGAACCAGATTACAAACGCGCTTATTTACATTTATCGCGTGCGGCAAAAATGGGACTGTTAAATCGGCCACTATTTGCAAAAATGCATTATCAAGGGCAGGGCGTAGAGAAAGAACCGCTGCAGGCGGAATACATTTTACTGGAAGGCATAGAGGCAGGGGATGAAACATCAAAGACCTTGCTGATTGAATATTATAGTGATCAGAATGGTCCTTTATATTCCCCGGAAAAGGCAAAACAACTTAAATAACATTTACGAAACACTTTATTTTTTATTTGGAGAATAATTATGGCTAAAGCACAAGCACGTCACATTCTGGTAGACACTGAAGAAAAATGTAACGATCTAAAACAACAAATAGCAGATGGCGCAGACTTTGCCGATGTCGCCAGAGATAATTCCAGCTGCCCTTCAGGAAAAACGGGCGGAGACCTGGGTGAGTTTGGTCCCGGTCAAATGGTCAAGGAATTCGATGAAGTTGTATTCAATAATGAGGTTAGCGTAGTTCACGGACCTGTAAAGACCCAGTTTGGCTATCATCTACTGGAAATCACCAGTCGTACTGATTGAGTTAGCAGGAACACACAATACCAGGAGCACTAGTGTTCCTGGTATTTATGTCTGCGCTTATTTAACCTGCTCATCAATGACCTTGCGTTGTTCATCAGCGGCATCCAGTAACATCCCCTCGACCTCTTTGGCTCTGTCTATAGTCTGTGTCTGTTCCTTCCAGACATGATCGCCACTAAGCTTCTTTTCAGGTTTTGCACTTTCATCGTCAGAACATGCCGAGATTAAAAAAAGAACTGTCCCCAGTAAAATAATTTTCTTAATCATTTGCTTACCTCTCTCCTGGTAATGAATAATTTACTATCAACGAATAGATGAAAAAGAACCATCTTCCTGTTTCATCTCAAACAAAATACCCTTCTCAATTTCAAAATACCATCCATGAACTTCCAGTTTACCTGCATCTACGCGTGACTTGATCCAGGGAAATGACAATAAATTTTTAACCGAGACCTCAATGACAGCCTGTTCACATATCTGACACTGCTCTGCAAAAGGCTTGTCAGAATGGAGCTCAAGAATTTTCTCACGCGAAGGCACTGCAGTACTCATCCACGGATCAATGAAACTGTCATCTTCTGCGCCCACACCGCCTGCCATCAAACTCTTGATGCCACCACACTGTCCATGACCAAAAACAATAATGTGCTCGACCTTGAGATGTTTAACACCGTATTCGATTGCGGCACTGGTACCATGGGATTTACCATCATCTTCGAAAGGTGGAACCAGGTTGGCCACATTGCGTACCACAAAGATATCACCCGGACTGGTGTTCAATACCTGGGCAGGATGTACGCGGGAATCACAACAGGCAATCACCAGTGTTTTCGGTGACTGACCTCTATCAACCAGTTCTTCATATAACTCAGGCTCCGCTATGTAATAGCGCTGCTTGAAGTTATTAAAACCATCAACCAGTTTATCCAGTGGATCCACAATCACTCCCCGTCTAATTCATCGATCTAATTCATTAGTAAATTCATGGCTTCGCGATATTTTTCACCGGTTCGCTGGATGACATCTTCCGGCAAATGCGGGCCCGGATCAGTTTTGTCCCAGTCCAGCGTCTCCAGATAATCCCTGACATATTGCTTGTCAAAACTTGGTGGGCTGATACCCACCTGGTAAGAATCTGCAGGCCAAAACCGTGAAGAATCCGGAGTTAAGGCCTCATCAATTAAAACCAGTGCACCATTATCATCAGTGCCAAATTCAAACTTGGTATCAGCAATAATAATTCCCCGTTCCAGGGCATAGGCTGCTGCCTCCTGGTAGAGCTTGATACTAACATCCCGCACCTGCTCCGCCATGTCTTGTCCCAATAACTCGACAGTTTTTTCGAAGTTGATATTTTCATCATGTCCACCAACATCGGCCTTGGTCGAAGGCGTAAAAATGGCTTCGGGTAATTGCTGTGCCTGTTGCAGGCCTTCAGGTAAGGATATCCCACAAACGGCACCGGTCTTTTGATAATCATTCCATCCGGAACCAATCAGATAGCCACGAACAATGGCCTCAACGGGCAATGGGTTCAGCTTACGTACAACAATACCACGACCTTCAACAGGATTGCGCTCTGTTGCATCCGGCAGCACTTCATCCAGTGTTTTATCTGTCAGGTGATTGGCAATAATGTGCTGTGTCTTATCGAACCAGAAATTTGATACGGTTGTCAGGATCGCACCCTTGCCCGGAATGGGATCAGGCAAAATCACATCAAAGGCAGATAGCCGATCAGTGGTCACAATCAACATATGCTCTTCGTCAACATCATAGAGATCTCGTACCTTGCCCCGGTTTAACAAGGCTAAGGTTTTAATATCAGACTGATGCAAGGCAGTTACAGGATTACTCATTCAGTAATTACTCTTTTTGAAATTATTTTCTCAGCTAGCGCTTCTTTGCCCAGGAATCTCTTAAGGTAATTGTTCTGTTAAAAACCGGTTTACCTGCTGCGGAATCTTTTACATCGACGTTGAAATAGCCCAAACGTTCAAACTGGAATTGATCGCCTGCTGTTGCCGTAGCAAGACCTGGTTCCAGTTTGGCATTATCAAGTATTTGTCTGGAATCCGGATTTAAAAATTCTTTCCAGTCTTTTTCATGCTTATTGCTATCTGGTTCCGGATCATCAAACAATCGATCATAAACACGCACTTCTGCTTCCAGTGCATGTTCTGCAGATATCCAATGAATCGTACCTTTGACCTTCCTGCCATCTGGTGCATTGCCACCTTTAGTTTCTGGATCATAAGTACAACGCAATTCAATGACTTCACCATTTTCATCTTTCACAAAGTCATTACAGGTAATGAAATACGCATAACGCAAGCGGACTTCTCTGCCAGGCCCCAGGCGGAAAAATTTCCTTGGTGGCTCTTCCATAAAATCATCGCGCTCTACGTAGATGACTTTGGAAAAGGGAACCTTACGACTGCCCATGTCTGGATCGTTTGGATGATATGGTGCATCCAGTTCTTCACTTGTATTTTCAGGATAGTTTTCGATCACCACGCGTAAAGGATTAAGTACACCCATAACCCTTCGTGTTTTCTTATCAAGGTCTTCACGCACACAATTTTCCAGTACCGACATATCAAGCACAGTATCGTTCTTGGTCACACCAATACGCTCACAAAAATCCCTGATGGCCGCCGCTGTATAACCCCGCCTGCGCATTCCAGCGATGGTCAACATACGTGGATCATCCCAAGCGTCAACATAACCACCCGTTACCAGCTCGTTTAATTTTCGTTTACTGGTCACTGTGTAGTTGAGATTTAGGCGTGAAAATTCTATCTGTTGAGGATGACAGGGAACTTCTAATTGCTCCAGGAACCAGTCATACAGAGGACGGTGATCTTCAAACTCCAGGGTGCACAATGAATGTGTAATGCCTTCCAGGGCATCAGAAATACCATGGGTAAAATCATACATGGGATAAATACACCATTCGTCTCCGGTACGATAATGATGGCAACGCTTGATCCGATAGATGGCCGGATCACGAAGATTCATATTTGGTGAAGCCATATCGATCTTTGCACGCAATATATATTTACCATCTGCAAACTCACCTGCGCGCATCTTCTCAAACAGATCGAGATTTTCTTCAACGGATCGACTGCGGTCCGGGCTTTCTTTACCGGGGCTTGTCAGTGTGCCTCGATATTCCCTGATCTC
>QNEM01000048.1 GCA_003645215.1 Gammaproteobacteria bacterium | reverse complement strand
TTACCGAGCATGAAGGACGCATCATCCAGAACCGTTCAGAAGATTCCATTATTCGAGAAGTCGAGGACATCCGTGACAAGGTACCGGGATTTACCGGCGTGATCTCTGATCTTGGTGGGCCGACGGCCAATATGTATCGCCTTGCCTGTAAGAGTAAAGCAATTGAATCGGCTTGCCGCAGACCCAGCTGTGTGTATCCCGGCATTTGTAAAAACCTGAATACCGATCATTCTTCATTGACACAACTATATAGAAAGACCCGTAAACTCCCCGGCATCAAAAAAGTTTTGATTGCTTCCGGTCTGCGTTACGACCTGGCCGTAGAAGATCCGGAATATGTCAAAGAATTGGTGACGCACCATGTTGGTGGATATCTAAAGATCGCACCGGAGCATACCGAGCAGGGGCCACTGTCAAAAATGATGAAACCCGGTATAGGTTCTTTTGATCGTTTCAAGGAATTGTTCGAGAAATATTCCAAAGAGGCCAACAAGAAACAATATTTAATTCCATACTTTATCGCAGCGCATCCAGGCACGACCGATGAAGATATGATGAACCTGGCACTGTGGCTGAAGAAAAATAATTTCCGTGCCGATCAAGTTCAGGCCTTTTATCCTTCACCCATGGCCACCGCGACTGCCATGTATCGTTCTGGCAAGAACCCTCTCAGTCGTGTGACATATAAGAGTGATAGCGTCGAGGCCGTAAAAAGCCCTGAACAACGTACACTACATAAAGCCTTTCTTCGTTATCACGATCCAAAGAACTGGCCGCTGTTGCGTACAACTCTGGAAAAAATGGGCCGTACTGACTTGATCGGGAAAGGTGAACATCAACTTATTCCCAAAGGGCAACCGTATGGTGAAAAAGACTATAAATCACCACGCCGCAAAAATTCCTCCAGCGTACATCAAAGGCGGACAATTAAGAAAAATAAAGCCGGGAAAATACTCACGCAACACACGGGGTTGCCACCGAGGAGCACTCATTGAGCTTATTGAAAGATATTGAGTTTGTTTTATGAATATATGCTTAATTATGGAATAATGGCGCAATATGAAAATCAGTATTACAAAGTCCCCTGTTACCCTGGTTTTTACCGTCTTGGGGGCTGTACTGTTTCTGCAGATGAACATTGCATCTGCTGAAGTATCAAAGCCGACGCCGGGTGTCGACAATGAATGTGCCCGTATTGGTAAAAAGCTCTCAAGTGTTGGCTACAAAGAATGTCTGGATCGTGATTTGCGACAGAGTGACAGTGTCTCTGCTCAAGGGGCCCCAATCCTGGTTAAAGAATATCCACCTTTAGAGAATCGCAAACCAATGGGGCGGGTTTTGTTGGTTGGCGGTATTCATGGTGATGAGTATTCTTCCGTCAGTGTCACTTTTAAATGGCTGAAGACACTGGATAAATACCATTCAGGTCTGTTTCATTGGCGAATTTCCCCCCTGATGAATCCTGATGGTTTATTAAAGAGAAAATCAACGCGCACCAATGCCAATGGTGTAGATCTTAATCGTAACTTCCCGACAGTAGACTGGAAGGTAAAATCGAAATATTACTGGGAAGTTACAACCAGCAAAAACCCTCGCCGTTATCCTGGTCCTGATCCCTTGAGTGAATCCGAGAGCCGTTGGTTATACGATGAAATTAATACATTTAAACCTGATGTCATTATTGCTGTTCACGCGCCACACGGCATCGTGGATTTTAATCATAATGGTCACGCCGATGCACCAGATAAACTCGGTCGATTACATTTAAATCTACTGGGGACATATCCCGGCTCCCTGGGGAATTTTGGAGGCATGCAAAGAGGCATACCTGTTCTCACTATAGAACTCAGACACGCTGGCATTATGCCGAGCCCGGGCGAAATAAATGATATATGGGTAGATATGATCAGATGGTTAAAACAAAATATGCCAGAGGATGGTTCTACTGATGAACCTGTGGATCTGGAAAAAGAATTACGCCTGGCCATGGGTGATAGTACCTTGGGCGATCAGACCATGGTTGACAAGAATTCAGGTGACGGGGTTTTAGGTGATGAAAGCAAAGCAGGCGATAATGATATTTTAAACTGAACCCTCAAATATTATTCGCCAGTTCCCATCTTCTTCCATTTTCCAGTATTGACGCTTCCGATAAGCACGCGTAAAACTGTTACTGCTATAGTTCTGCATAAAGGTGACAACCATAATAGGGCCGGTACCGTCGGGATAAACGAAAATACTGGTATCGGCAAGGTTCACCTTGATGAAGCTTTTGGATTTATTTACACGGCGTTTATGTTTGGCCCAGCTGTCATAGTTCTTGCCCAGACCTTCATAGTCTTTGGAGTAATGACTTAGATACAAGTCAACATCGCGGCTTTCCCAGTCTTTTCGCCATTGTTCAAGATAACTGAAAAAACTTTTTTGTCGCTTCTTCCATTCGGCTTTAGTTTCCCATTTGATTTTTTTCGCAAGAATTACCGGGGTTATCTGATCTACATCAACATAGGGAGCCAGGTTCTTTAAATCATCATTACTGATAATGACACAACCATCGCTATCCTCCGGTGGCCGTGAAAAAATTTCACTGGGTGTACCATGTAACCAGATACCTGTCCCAGTTCGACCATTGCGCCTGTCCCAGATATTTGGATAATTGAGTGGAAATGCGCCATCGCCATAGAGATCTGGCAATGCATTGGACTCGATAAAACGAGTAACAAAATAAACACCCAGAGGTGTTCTTTGATCGCCTTCAAATATTTTACCGGCACCTTTTTTACCAATCGTGACATAAAAATCATCTACATAGACTGGTAAACCATTCTGATTTTTGTACAGGAACATACGGTGTCTGGATTGATCAACAACCAGTACATAATCCTGTTTTTCAGAGAGTTGAATTAATGAGGAAGGTATCAGTGTTTTATCAACTGGAGATTTGTAATAATTCCAGCGTGCCAGTATTTCATCACGTAAGGCCTTGATTTGTTCTGAGTATTTACCGTGGGAATTTCCAAAACCTGTGATACGGCGGTTTTTTGCTGTCATTAAATCTGCATAAACCAGTTGCGCTAAAGCAAACTTTGGATTGATGATTTTCAATATTTCGAGTTCTATCAGGGCCTCATCAATTCTTGATTGGGCTATGTTCTCAAGGGCAGACATCAACAGATTTTCTGATCGGGTGGAGAGGTTCTCCCTGGTGTCCTGAAATTTACGTTGCTCCCTTGCTTCTGCTACTTGCAACAAAGCAAGTAGCATCAGAATTGAGTAAAGGGTGGTTTTTGTTATTTTCATTAGCATTTATCTAATTAACTCGATTCTTCTTTTGAGATTAACCATACGCCATCGACTTTATTCAATAGTAATTGTTTGTTGACCTGATCTTTATAGTTATCAGATTGATAAGTTTGAACAAACCCGACCAGGGCCAGATCCTGTCTGAGTATCTCTATCATTATGTTATCCAGCTTAACTTTGATGTACCTGGGCTTGGTCAGGCGTACACGTCGTTGTTCCTGCCATCTGGAACGACTTAATTTATTTGGCGGGACGAACTTTGTAGAATAGCTATTGACGTAATTTTCTACGTCTTTAGCGGACCATGCATTGGCCCAGAGATTTACAGCAGTTATCACTTCTTTACGCGCGGCTTCCTTATCAAAAGAAGGTTCCAGCATCACCTTTGGTTCAGGCTCTATCTTGGCCTGTATCGGTTCAGACTTTAGTTCGATTTTCTCGCTTTTGACCGCAGGTTTTGACTTGTTTTGGGCGACAGATTCAGGATCCGGTCGTTTAACTTCTGTTTTTCGAGCTACAGCAACTTGTTCTGGTGTAGTGATCAAATCACTGATCATAGACAGTTTTTCTTTTGTTTCCTGATTATTAGAATCAAGTTTCAGGGCATTATTATAGGCCTGTGAGGCCATTTTTGCATAGATATCACCCAGGTTTTCATGCGCTGTAGCATAACTGGGGTGGGTATTGATGGCCTGACGCAAAGCCGCTTCGGCTTTGTCGTAGTCACCACTCGCTGCATAAACCACAGCCAGATTATTATATGGTTCGGGTAGTTCTGGATGTTCCTCGGTTAACCTGATAAAAACAGCTGCAGATTCCTTGAGTCTGTCCATTCTGGCAAGGATTAAACCTTTCAGGAATAAAGTCTGGGTTTCATCCGGATTTATGGCCAGTTGTTCTTCCGCCAAAACAAGGGCTTTCTTAAAAGAACCCTGCTGAATCATGCGTTGAATTTCCTCATTATTTGCTGCAACTGAGGTGACGAGGATGCTCGATAAGATGATGATGGAGAATAATTTGATTTTAATATGCATTTTCGCCTGTTTATTCAAGTCTTTTCATGAATCATTAATAATAAAGGAAATCTCAAGTCAGAATCGTGACCACTATAATAAAAATGGATACTCCTTCATAAGGCCCAAACACTTGTGTATTCTAAGGATTCTTACGTATTAACGCAATTTGATTACCCTGGATTTTCGGTATTTTTTACCTGTATAAAAATGGTCAATTACCCTTGCCTCTGCCAGATCTTCGCTGATTCCATTTACGCAATGACAATATCCTCCATAGCACACGAACGACCATATTACTGATTGCAGCGCCACAGACACCCAGCAGTAAACAACCCGCCATCAGGGGTTGCCATATATGCACCAGTGTCACTGTCATCCAATGTATGGAAAATTCGAAAGCGACATTTTCTATGGGTTCGTTTAATAAAACACTGCCGAGCTTATAGGCAAGATAATAAATCGGTGCGGCGGTAACCGGGTTCGTCACCCAGACGAAGATGACGGACAAAGGCAGGTTCACTCTCATAAAAATGGCCGTGGCAGCGGCAAAGATTGTTTGTAATGGCAAGGGCATCATCGCCCAGAACACTCCGATGGCAACTCCACCTGCAGATGAATGACGTGTCAGGTGCCATATACCAGGATCATGTAACCAATCGCCAAAATGGCGTAAATGTTTATGCTCCTGAATATGCTTTCTTTCAGGGATAAATCTTTGTAAGTGGGACTTAAGACTCATTCGATATATTGTTCAGTTGTTGCTAACTTTAAAGGCGCGCTATTATACCCAAATTACCTGGAAATGTAGTTTGGGTATACACTGAAATCCGTAGTCTACGATTTGGTTTTATTTCAGGCGTTCAGGGAGAACTTAAGCAAATGCATGCAGGGACGATTGCATTTTTAATCGGCATAGTCATTTTTCTGCAACTTTCAACATTGCCGCCAGACTGGCTGCTGGTTTTTTTGCCTTTTATCCTGTCGGTACTGTTCATTAGACCCAAACTCCAGATTTTCCATAAGTATATCCTGGTGGTTTCCTGTTCAATGATTTGTGGCTTTCTCTGGGCTTTGCTTAGAGCAGATATTATTTTAGCCAATGAGCTGGATAGAACAGTCGAAAGTGAAACGGTGATTATTACTGGCGAAGTTGTTTCATTACCGGACATTATGGATTCGGGGATCCGTTTCGAATTTCAGATTGCTGAAATGAAATCCCGGAACGGTATCCGTCTGGAAAATCCCGGAAAAGTCCGCTTAGGCTGGTATCGAGAAAATGTCGCGATCCTGCCGGGACAGTATTGGCGGCTTCATGTCAGACTCAAGCGACCGTATGGATTTAGTAATCCGGGTGGTTTCGATTATGAAGGTTGGCTATTTCAACATCGAATTCGTGCCACGGGTTATGTGAGAAACAAGGAGCACAACGAGTTGCTCTACGGGGCATCTGCTTTTTCTATAAATTATTATCGTTATTTGCTTCAATCATTAATCAATACAAGCCATATTGGTGAATTTGAGAAGGGCTTTATATCGGCATTAAGTCTGGGAGATCGCAGTAAGATATCCGCAAAGCAGTGGCAAACCCTGACCCAGACAGGTACCAGTCATTTACTGGCAATCTCCGGTTTACATATTGGTCTGGTGGCAGGGTTGTTTTTTATCGTTGGCAGGTGGTTGTGGGCATGTGCAGGTCCCTTACCACTGCAAATATCCTCTCAGCGATTTGCAGCATTAGCAGGACTATTGGGTGCCTTCATATATGCTGCCCTGGCTGGCTTTTCTATTCCGACCCAACGCGCATTGATTATGCTTTCTGTATGGATGCTGTCACTCTTTTTCAACCGAAAGTATGCAGTCAGCGACATCATCTCTATTTCACTTCTGGCAGTGTTAATTATTGACCCATTTGCTGCCATGGATGCCGGCTTCTGGCTGTCTTTTATGGCAATATCGATCATTGCCTATGGCATGACATGCCGTGTTCAAACAAATATTTCAGGCTGGCGCAATGTCTGGTGGAAATGGGGCAGGGTGCAATACCTGGTAGCTGTTGGTTTGTTTCCGCTACTTGTTTTATGGTTTCAGCAATATCCCCTGGTCGGTATCCTGGCTAATGTTATTGCTGTTCCATATATCAGTTTGATTGTTGTACCCCTGGTGTTACTGGGTATTGTGTTATTGCCTTTTGCTTTTCCTGTTGGTGAACTGGTTCTTCAACTCGCAGGGCAGACCCTGGGGTTTTTATGGCCATTGCTGGAGTATTTATCCAGCCTGGAATTCAATCTCTGGCACAGTGCCTCACCATCACCTCTGGCATTTGTTGCAGGTATGATCGGTGTCTTCATACTGCTGCTACCTAAAGGCATGCCAGCACGCTGGATTGGTATATTCTGGCTGCTTCCACTTTTATTGCCCCATTCGGAATCTCCAGAAACAGGTGATTTCTGGTTAGCACAACTGGATGTTGGTCAGGGCCTGGGATCTGTTGTCCAGACACAGGCCCATACCCTGATTTATGATACCGGGGATAAATTCAGTCAACGATTTAATGCAGCAGATGCAGTCATTATTCCCTATCTGAAATACCAGAACATCCAGCGCCCCGATCTGCTGATTGTTAGTCACGGAGATCGGGATCATATTGGTGGTGCCGAAGCACTCCTCAGAAAATATCCGCAGATACAGGTGCTGACAAGTATTGAAGAAAAAATTGACCATGCAAAGGTGGATAAATGTGTCGAGGGTAAGAGTTGGCAATGGGATGGGGTTGATTTTGAAATATTAAGCCCGAATCATTCTGAAGCTTATCAGGGGAACAATAGTTCTTGCGTACTCAGGATCAGTAATGATCAGCACTCTATTTTATTATCAGGTGACATCGAACGGACTGTTGAAGCAAGGTTAATCAGAACATCGTCAGAAAAACTTTCTGCAAAGGTATTGATTGCGCCACATCATGGCAGTAAAACTTCTTCTTCACTGGCTTTTATTGACGCGGTTGCTCCAGAAATTGTTGTATTCCCTGTGGGCTATAGAAATCGATTTGGATTCCCGAAACAGGATATAATTTCCCGCTATGAATCACGTCAGGTTAAAATACTCAACACTGCTCGTGATGGGGCATTATTATTCAGGTTTGAAGACTCGGAGATGATTTTCAGTCGCTACAGGTATGATAATCAGCGTTTTTGGACTTCCGGGTTTTGATTGAAACAATCATACATAGCTTATTTGCAGAAGATATTTAAGGGGAGAATGTAAAAGGTGCTGGAATTAATCAAAGCAGGCGGTTTGCTGATGTGGCCGATATTAATCTGTTCGGTTATCTCGTTATCGATCATTATCGAGCGATTTTGGTCACTGCAGCAGAAACGTATTGCTCCAAAGCACCTGGTCGCCCAGGTATGGCAATGGGCAAAAGTAGGTCATCTGGATAATAAGCGTATACAAGCCCTGAAAGTGAGTTCGCCATTGGGCAGGATCCTGGCTGCTGGCCTGGTGAATCGCTCACATGAACGTGAAGTCATGAAGGAGAGTATTGAAGAAGTAGGGCGGCACGTCGCACATTCACTGGAACGTTTTCTGAATACACTGGGGACAATTGCCTCTATCTCACCTTTACTCGGCTTATTGGGAACGGTCATAGGTATGATCAAGGTCTTTGCAGTGATCACCACGCACGGTGTCGGTGACGCCAGTATTCTGGCAGAAGGTATTTCTGAAGCACTGCTGACAACGGCAGCAGGATTGTCCGTTGCCATCCCAACACTGATGTTTCATCGTTATTTCAGGGGCAAGGTGGACGAGCTGGTGGTGACCATGGAGCAAGAGTCATTAAAAATGGTCGAGGTAATGCAAGGATTGCGCGAAGATGAATATACTTCTCCTGAAATTGATACTCAGACTGATTCTTCCCAATAGATAATTCCCAATAAGATAATTCGAGGGAAAATAGCCAATGAAATTTCAGCCCAAACAACCTGAAGAATTAGATCTGAATATCACACCATTGATTGACGTGGTGTTCCTATTGCTGATTTTTTTCATGGTATCAACAACATTTGATCATGAATCAGAAGTAAATATTACCTTGCCAAAAGCCAGCAAGGAAATTGCCCAGGCAAAACCGGATGCGATCAATGTTGCCATTGACAATGAATCACGAATTTTTATTAATAAAAAAGAACTGGTAAATTCACAAATATCAACCATCAAAGAAGCACTCTATGATATCTCTGCCGATCTGGAAGATGCGCCGATTATTATCAGTGCTGATGAGGAAACACCTTACCAGATAGTTATCAGGACCATGGATGCAGCTCGACAGCTGGGCCTGATTAAGATCACATTCGCTACCAGGATTAATGAAGAAGATTATTGATGTACATTATTGACACCTTTGGTTCGTGAGCGTCCAGTGGCATTCCCTGAATTTATAGAAGACCTCTGGTATGGCAAGCATCCCTTATCCATCATGCTCGCACCACTCGGATGGTGTTATCAATTACTGATGACTTTGCGTCATCTTCTGTATCAAAGTGGCATCGTACCAACGCAAAGACTGGATATTCCTGTGATTGTTGTCGGTAATATAGTTGTCGGTGGGACAGGCAAAACACCGCTGGTTATCTGGCTGGCAGCTTATTTGAAAGAAAAAGGTTTTAAGCCAGGCATCATTAGCAGAGGTTATAAAAGCAAGGTCAAACAATGGCCTCAACAGGTACGCAAAGATAGTAATGCTGAGCTGGTTGGGGATGAACCTGTGTTGCTGGCACGTAGAACAAATTGTCCAGTTGCCATTGCACCGAATCGTTATATTGCAGCTGCGGCGCTGATTGAACATGAACAGGTTGATATTATTATTAGTGATGATGGTCTACAGCACTATGCACTGGAAAGGGACATCGAAATCGCTGTGCTTGACGGGGTTCGTCGTCATGGCAATGGACGTTGTTTACCCGCAGGCCCGTTAAGAGAGTCTGTTGCTCGCCTGAAAAATGTTGATATGATCGTATGTAATGGTGGTGCAGTACGGGGGGAATTCGAAATGGAGTATGTGCCTCAGCAACTGTGTTCTGTAATGGATGAAAACAGGCGCTGTGATGTCGAGCAATTCCATAATAAATCAATTCATGCCATTGCTGGTGTTGGCAACCCGGCAAAGTTCTTTTCTTATTTGCGTGGCAAAGGTATTCGTACCATTGAACATGAATTTGCTGATCATTATCAATTCAAGGCAGAAGATATTTGCTTTGATGACGGTTTTCCTGTCGTCATGACAGAAAAAGATGCTGTAAAATGTACCGAGTTTGCATCTACAGAACATTGGTTTTTACCAATAA
Organism: Gammaproteobacteria bacterium; assembly: GCA_003645215.1. Classification (GTDB taxonomy): domain Bacteria; phylum Pseudomonadota; class Gammaproteobacteria; order Eutrophobiales; family Eutrophobiaceae; genus SMWN01. The sequence continues at coordinate 636 of QNEM01000048.1, read as the reverse complement.
ATGTAAAAATGGCAAACGCCTTCGAACATCGTCTGACCGTATTATTAAAGGATATTTGTAATGGACAAAAAACTGCTTGAAATCCTGGTTTGCCCCGTAACCAAGGGGCCGTTAATTTATGACAAGAAAAACCAGGAACTGATCTCTACCTCCGCACGTCTTGCCTACCCGATTAAAGATGACATCCCGGTGATGCTGGAAGATGAAGCCAGGACGCTCACAGATGAGGAAATTGAAAATCTCAAAGAGTGATTTTAAATTTCATATAATCATCCCGGCGCGTTATGCCTCGACCCGGTTACCCGGCAAACCGTTACTGGAGATAAATGGCAAACCATTGATCCAGCATGTCTACGAATCCGCATGTCAATGTGGGGCTGAAAAGGTATATATCGCTACCGACGATACACGTATTCAGGAAGCAGCAGCATCGTTTGCTGCTGAAGTCATCATGACAGCAGCTGATCATGTCTCAGGAACTGACCGACTTGCAGAGGTTGTTTCGATCCTTGGATTAAGTGATGAGGAAATCATTGTTAACCTGCAAGGTGATGAAATAGGCGTACCTGCCAGCCTGATACATCAGCTTGCAAATGGATTACATAACCATCCTGATTATAGTATCGCTACACTCTG
>QNEM01000047.1 GCA_003645215.1 Gammaproteobacteria bacterium | reverse complement strand
TATGGGAACAATTATGCAAATCACCGGTTTAGTAATCTGCAGCAGATAACAACTGATAATGTGGATCAGCTGGAACTTGCCTGGTCATATAAAACAGGCATCAAAAAAACATTTCAAACCAGTCCTATTGTTGTTGATGGCGTTATGTTTATCACAACGCCTTTGAACGATGTTATTTCGATAAATGCAGAAAACGGACAGGAGATCTGGCGTTACAAGCACGACTTACAGGGTGATAAATTTTGTTGTGGACCTGCAAATAGAGGTCCTGCTGTTGCAAATGGCAAGGTCTTCTCGGTGACAATAGATGCACGTTTAATAGCACTAGATCAGAAAACAGGTAAAAAATTATGGGATGTCCCCATTTCCGATCCCAATTCTGGCATAGATGAAATATTAAAGCCGCTCATGGGCATGGAAGAATTAAGCGGTGCAGTTGTTACCGGTGCTTCAGGTCATAGTGCCAGCCTTGCACCCCAGGTTTATGACGGAAAGGTATTCGTCGGTATTACCGGCGCTGGTTATGGTTTGCATATGGAAGTAGAACAGGATGGTAAACCAACTCTGGCCGTAGGTGGTTTTGCTGGTGGTGGTCATGGTCTACGTGGGTTTATGGTCGCCTACGATGTTGAAACGGGTGAAGAGGTCTGGCGCTGGTATAGTTCCTCTGAGGAAAACTGGAAAGGTGATTGGGTTGATGCAACTACCGCTGGTGAAAGTTTCAATAGAGATATTGAAACAGAAAAAGAAACCTACGAAAAGTATAAAGATGCCTGGCAACTGGGAGGGGGCTCTATCTGGACAACGCCCGCCCTGGATACAGAACTTGGTTTACTTTATTTCGGCACCGGCAATCCCTCTCCGCAAATGGAAGATTCCACTCGTCCGGGCGATAATTTAAATACGGTGAGTCTGGTCGCTCTGGATATCAATACTGGCGAACTTAGATGGGCATATCAGCAAGTACCACATGATCGTTGGGGCTATGATGTTGCCAGCCCACCAGTACTGATTGATTTTGTTAAAGACGGCAAAACCATCAAAGCGGTATCACAGGCCAGCAAAGTTGGCTGGTTGTTTATTCATGACAGGGCAACGGGTGAATTATTATTACGTTCAGACGCATTCGTGCCCCAGGAAAATTTGTTTGCCAGACCCAACGAAGAGGGTGTTCGTATAGCACCAAGCACCTTTGGTGCCACGTCATGGTCACCGGCGGCATATTACCCGGAACTAAATTCAATGTTTATTGCAGGCATCTATACATCTGCCACATTTTATTCCAGAAAATTAATACCTGAACCGGGAAAACCCTGGACCAGTTTTACATTTTTTAAACCAACAACTGATCCTACATGGGGCAATATAACGTCTATTGATCTCAGTACAGGAAAAATACAGTGGGAAGTTAAAACTGAGCAACCGATGGTTGGCGGTGTTATGGCCACTGCCGGAGGACTTCTTTTTGCCGGTGAAGGTAATGGCAATTTTAATGCATACGAAGCCAAAACCGGGAAACAACTCTGGCAATACAAAAGTCAATACGGTGTAAATGCACCGCCTATCACCTATAAACTTCATGGAACACAATACATAGCTGTTGCATCGGGCGGCAGTGGGATTTTCCAGTACACAATGGGTGATGAGGTACTGGTCTTTAAACTCAAGGAATAAGGTGTTTTATAGCTATTATTTTCATAAATCTGCTGTAGGCGTATGTCATGGCACAAATATTCAGTGATGAGGAATTAAAACGATTTAAGTCCGCACAAACGGATGCCTTCCATTCTCCAATTCCAACGCAAATTATTTCCAATGGCGAATTTACCCCATCGCCACAATCAAAAGAGCAAGCCCAGGTTGAATCACTTATAAAAGCACTGGCAGACGACCTTGGTAAAAAGCAAGGACTGAGTCGTCGTCAATTTCTATTAAGTGCTTCTGGTATGGCAGCTGCTTTCATAGCAATGAATGAAGTTTTTGGCCCCGTATTTATGGTCAATAAAGCAGAAGCGGCTGAACCGGAACGTGCAATGGCGCGTGCAAGTTCACTACAAGATCAATTTATCTTTGATGATCAAACCCATTTTGTTCACGATGAATTTAAACATGATGGATTGCTAAATATACCTCGCTTTGCAGCCGAACATTGGCAAGCAGGTCTTGCAAAGGAACAGTTATCACTGGGTGATTTAAAATTTCAAAATTATGTTCGGCAAATATTTTTAAACAGCGACACCAAAATTGCATTACTAAGTGGGGCCCCTTTTGATGATCCAAGTTGGTGGTTCCTGGCTAATGAGCAGATACGGGCTGCAGTAGACACAGTCAATAAGCTTGCAGGTAGCCGACGCATGTATGGTCATTTTGTTATCACCCCTAAACAACCTGGCTGGCTGGATAAGGTCACTGATGTTCTTGAAACAGCTCAGGTAGATTCATGGAAGGCCTACACCATTGGTGATCCATTGACCTCAACTACAAAGCACCCATGGCGGCTTGATGATGAAGAACTAATGTATCCCTTTTATGAGAAAGCAGTGAAGGCCGGGGTTACAAACCTGGCGATTCATAAAGGATTGTTGCCGGCAGACTATGAGAAAAGCTGGCCCGATGTCTGGCAGCATGCAACGGCCTGGGACATTGCTAAAGCCGCCAAAGACTGGCCGCAAATGAATTTTATTATTTATCATGCCTGTCTGCGTCCGGCTTTTGAATTACCTGATCAAGCATTAGCAGAGTTTGAAGCAACTGGTGAAATAAAATGGGCCAGTGATTTAGCACGCATTCCAGAAAAACATGGTGTAAAAAATGTTTATGCTGAACTAGGTACTTGTTTTGCCAATTCAGCAACGGCCAACCCACGTTTTGCTGCTGCATTGTTAGGAACATTGATTAAAGGCTTTGGTGCTGATCATGTGGTTTGGGGGACAGACTCAGTATGGTACGGATCACCACAATGGCAGATAGAAGCCTTGCGTCGGCTTGAAATCCCTGAAGACATGCAAAAAAAGCACGGTTTTGCCCCACTAGGGCCTGCAGATGGAGAAGTTAAAAACAGGATTTTTGGTTTAAATTCAGCAGCGTTGTACAAAATTGACCCTCAATCAGCCCTCAAACTAGTAGACAATGATGGCATTTCTCGATTAAAGGCAGAATATGCGGAAGATTCCGAGCTGCGAGACAATATACGTTATGGTTATATTATTTAGGGTTATTCACAGAAGACCCAAATTTTTATAAATGGGTCGGTTTAGCAGTGCGAGATAAAGCCGCCTGAGCCACTTCTCTCCTATAATGTAGGCTTTCTGCTTTTTTACCTTTGCCTGATGTGAGATAGTTATTTGGTAGATTAGTGAAATCTGGGTTCATATTTCCTGGTGTTAACGTTTATATTTACCATGCTAATTCAAGGTGAACAGAAATATTATGTCACCATAAAATTGAACCGTTGCAATATGCGACACAATTTATTGTTTATGTGCAACATATTAATATACATAGAAAAATTGCATTGTTAGATAAATAATCTAGTGTTACTGTTTACGGTACATAAAATACTAGGAATATCGGCCGAAGTTTGAACGATTGGGTGAAAATAGGACGGTCATTTACTTTATAACAATATCGAAAAATCACTTTAGCTGGCTGTTTATAAAGGAAAATGTATCTTGAACCTACCATTTACGGAAGAGTGGCATATGTTTTGCACTATTTAAAGGTTCATGTGTTGCTGTTAGTTTCTACTTATTGGCCAATAACTCAGGATCATATGCGGCTAATAAGATTTTGGTTTATTACAATAAAAACTGTGAGTTATAAGTAGTTATATAAACACTTCTTAAAATAGGGGATATAAAATGAAATATGTATCTGGTGCCTGCAAGTCAGGCTTTCTAAAATCCATTGCTGTAGCCAGTATCGTCTTTGCTGCACCTATGAGCAATGTAGTTGCTGGTGTTACCGATGCTGATATCGCCAACGATGCCAAGACAACAGGTGATGTTGTTACGCACGGCATGGGTCTCCAAGGTCAACGCTGGAGTCCACTGAACAAGATTAATTCCAAGAATATCGGCAAACTGGTTCCCGCCTACACCTTCTCCTTCGGTGGTGAGAAGATGCGCGGCCAGGAAGCACAACCATTAGTTCATGACGGAGTGATATATGTTACGGCTTCTTATAACCGTGTGTTTGCACTTGATGCGATCACAGGCAAGCAAAAATGGCAATATGACCATCGCCTACCAGAGGGTATTTTACCTTGTTGCGACGTGATCAACCGTGGTGGTGCCCTGTACGGTGACCTGTTTATCTTTGCAACTCTGGATGCATTGCTGGTTGCCCTGAATACTGGTACCGGTGAAGTTGTCTGGAAACAATCACTGGGTGATTTCAAAGCAGGTCATTCTGCAACAGCTGCGCCAATCGTTGTTGAAGGTAAGGTTATCACTGGTGTTGCCGGTGGTGAGTTCGGTATTGTCGGTAAAATCAGGGCGTTTGATGCCAAGACAGGTAAATTAGTTTGGGAACGTCCAACCATCGAAGGCCACATTGGTACCTTGAATGGCAAGCCAAATGGTATGACCGGTAAGCTAAATGCAACATGGCCGGGTGACCTCTGGAAAGTCGGTGGCGGCGCACCATGGAACAATGGTACATATGACGCTGAAACCAGAACCATTTTGTGGGGCACGGGTAATCCGGCACCATGGAATTCACACATGCGTCCTGGTGACAACCTCTATGCTATTTCCACGCTTGCTCTTGATCCGGATACCGGCAAGATTAAGTGGCATTTTCAGTACACGCCAAATGAAGCCTGGGATTATGATGGTACAAACCACACTATCCCATTCAACAAAGGTGGAAAGAAATACGCAGCGCATGCTGACAGGAATGGTTTCTTCTATGTACTGGACAGAACCAATGGTAAATTGGTAAACGCATTTCCATTTGTTGATGGACACAGTTGGGCGAGTTCAATTGACCTGAAAACAGGTCGTCCAATAGAAGCAGGCAAGCGTCCAGGTGACCCAACCAAGAGCGCTGATGGCAAGAAAGGTACAGTTGTTACTGTTTCACCTTCTTTCCTCGGTGGTACAAACTTCTTTGGTATGGCATATAGCCAGAATACAGGCTTGTTCTATGTACCCACCAACGAAATGGGCATGGATATCTGGAACGAACCCATTACCTATAAGAAGGGTGCAGCCTATATGGGTGCTGGTTTCAGCATCAAGCCTTTGAATGATGATTATATCGGCGCGATGCGTGCTTTTGATCCAATGACAGGTAAAAAAGTCTGGGAAGTCAAAAATGGAGCACCTCTGTGGGCTGGCGCAATGGCCACTGCGGGTAACCTGGTTTTCTATGGCACACCAGAAGGCTTCTTTAAAGCTGTTGACGCCAAGTCAGGTAAAGAGCTTTGGCAGTATCAGACAGGTTCTGGCATCGTTGGCTCTCCAATCACATGGGAGCAGGATGGCGTACAGTACATCACTGTTCCTTCAGGATGGGGTGCTGCTGTCCCTCTATGGGGTGGTGAAGTTGCCAAGCAAATTGAAGGAATTGCTCAGGGTGCCAGTCTGGTAACATTCAAGCTCCTTAAGTAACAAGCAACATAAGTTGTTGGGTGCTAGTAACCCAATATAAGTATTGTAGACAGGGCCAGCGTGAAGCTGGCTCTGTCGCATTCAAGTGTTTGATTTATACAATATGGCCTTTTACCTAACAAACAAAATATTCAGTTGATTGTTATTTCCAGAAAGAAGTTATTAATGAACTCTGGAAAGTTAGTCAGGTCATTAACTGTGTATTCAAGATTATTTTATAGAGACTTATTTATGAAAAATTTTAATAACAAAATATCTTCCGTTGTGTGCATTTGCCTGATATCAATCTTTTCAGTTCTTGTGTTCGCGCACGGTAATGTGCAGCCACAAGCCATAGATATAACAGGGTTGGATGAGCTTGGTGACGATTGGCTCGAGAGAAACCCTTATGTCGGCAATGAGCTGGCGATTGAAATCGGAGAAGCAGCCTACGGTCAAAACTGTGCCCGATGCCATGGTCTGCAGGGTATTTCCGGAGGTATAAATCCTGATCTAAGAAAGATGAAGCATAATGCTGAAGACGATGCATGGTTTGTCATGCGTGTTCGCAAGGGGGCTGTCAGGAATGGCATAACTTATATGCCTGTTTTTGCGGAAACTGACGGTGGTCCATTTAGTCAGGAAGCATTATGGGCAATATGGGCATGGATAGAGACTATAAAAATTGAAAAATAATCATTCAACTATTTTTTTTCTGACTGTTGTATGTTTTTTTTCGGCTTCAGTTTTTGCCGAGAGTCTCAGTAAAATTACTGAAAACGATATTATCAAATTTGCCGCTTATGATGATTTTCCCCCATACTCATATGCCGCTAAGGATGGTAAAGCAGCAGGTATAGATATCGATATTGGTAAAGCTCTTGCTATGGAGTTAGGCGTTACGCCTGTTTTTCGCCTGGTTTTTGCAGATGAGTCACTGGAAGATGACTTGAGAGTTTATGTCTGGAAAGGCCATCATGTCACAGGACCGCCTGCAGATGTAATGTTGCATGTACCTTATGATCAAAATCTTATTAAAAAAGAAGACAAGGTAAGTTTTATTGCACCATACTCAGAGGAGCAGGTTGTCGTCGCTGCAGATACAGATCAACTTGGGAACAATCCTCAGATAATGGTGTTCACTACGAACAAGGTTGGTGTTGAGCGCGTTACCATGGCTGACGGTTACTTGCTCGGTGCCTTTCAGGGACGATTTCGAAATAGTGTGGTTCATTTTCAATCAATCCCTGAAGCGACCCAGGCCCTGATCAATAAGGAAGTGACTGCGGTTATGGGCGCACGAACCGAGATAGAAGCTGGTTTGGGAAAAGCTAAAGATGATTACCAGATAGGTCTGATGGCAATGCCCGGGATAGCTGCGGCCTCCTGGGATTTAGGCCTGGCTGTTAAATCCAGCAATAAAGATTTATCAAAAGCACTTGAGGTGGCAATGGACAAACTGATTGCCGACGGCAGCATCAAAAAAATATTTAACAAGCATGGAACCAGTTATCATGCTCCGGCTGCAAGAATAAACTATTAACGGTTTTCTCCTCCCGGATAAATGATTGGCTCAAGAATACAGGCTTGTGTAATACGCACTTGGGAGATTGTTATACATGGAGAAAATTAAAAAATTGTACCTTAATGTACTTGCAGGTACATTCCTGATCTTGTTCTCAGGTACTGCATTTTCACTGGAAACAGATCGCACGCTAACGGTTACCCTGCATGCCAGTGATCAAGAATCTGTTGATATAGGCCAGGTCATTTTTACTGCTAATAATGAAGGCTATAGCTATCAATTTACACTTGATGAAGAAAATTTTGAAAAACAATTTTTGTCAATGCGGCCATTCGATTGCATACAAAAGCCAAAAATGATGGTGTGTCATCTCCCTTATCCATACCAGAACAACAAGTTTATCTCCGCAGATGACATGGCCGACCTGGAGTATGAGTTAATGTTTCTACATAAATATCCGGGTGCCTATGGAATTGATCCATGGAACGGTATTTATTACAAATTGCAGTTAACCGACAAGGGTATTGAAGGTGTGTTGCATGACGTTGACATGAAGGTGCTAACTGCTCCTCCTGATGAAGGCAATCTCCGACCGCTAACTCATAAAATGCTTTATCAGGCAAATCCTGCGAAGCACTGGTTTTATACTGTAACAATTCATTAAGCGTATTTGCTTCAGTATGCATATTTCTGTGAGGTGGAATATTGCGCTTGATTCAGGAATGCTGATCGCTTGTTTCCTCTCCATTTTTCTTTTCAGCATATATCACATAAAAGCCAATGCTGAGGAGTTTGCTCCAACACCAGCAACAGCAGCTCAGGCGGAGTTTGAGGAAAGAACCGCACGCAAGCGGTCGGGTGATATCATTGCAGAAGGCATACCGCAGAATATTGTAGATGCTATTGCCGAGATTAGTGAAGATGCGACGCATATCGGCAGTAAACAGGAATATCCTCCGTTATGGCCATTATTCAGACAAAATGAGTTGATCGGTTGGGCCTTTGATTCGATTGATCTAATTAATATTCCCGGTTTTGCAGGCACGCCTATTGATGTCCTGGTAGTGATAGACACAGAAGGAACTTATGTCGGTGTAAAGGTATTAAATCATGCTGAACCGGTACTTGCATATGGCGTAGGGCCACCACGATTGAAAGCCTATACGGATCAATATAAAGGACTTTCCCTACGCAAAAATATCAAGGTTCGTATACGCAGTTATGAGGGGGAAGAAGGCGGGAGTAACACCTTTGTCGATGGAATTACCATGGCTACGGCCTCTATTGTTGTTTTGAATGATACGGTAATTTTATCAGCATTAAAGGTCGCCAGTAATGTACTGGATGGGTTTAGCTACAGGGAGAAGGGCAAGGTCCGTCATGACCAGTTTGAGGAAAAAAGCTGGGACGAATTACTCGAATCTGGCTGGGTTGCACATAGTCGTATTACTAATAATGATATTGATGCCTTGTTTGTGGATACCTCAGTAGATAGTCCCTCGAATGAACCGGATGCATTGTTTACGGATCTTTATTTTGCTTCACTAAATGTGCCGACGATTGGCCGTAACATATTGGGTGATGAAGTTTACGCGCAACTAATGAAGGAAGAACTGCAGCCAGGAGAGCAGGCAATTCTGGTGGCATCAAATGGACCTTTTTCTACTCGGGGAGAAGATTTTGTCAGGGGCTCTGTGCCTGATCGATTAGGGCTTTTCCAGAATGAGTTGCCACTGGAAATACGTGATCTAATGCTTTATCGACTGAACACCAGAAATACACCTCATATTCCGGAATTTGAGGATTTCACAGTGTTTAAAACCAAAGCTAGCTCCTTGTTCGACCCTTCACTGCCATGGGTTTTGAATCTCACAGTCAAACGCAGCAAGATGTTCGGAGGAGAGAGCTTCACGCGTGCGCTGCCTGTTGCGTATGCACTGCCAGAATCTTTTTTCATTATTCCTGAAGACCCGGACCATCGTGATCCACCCTGGGTACAAATCTGGGATGCCCGAATTGTAGATGTTGCAATTCTGATTGTCAGTCTGATCATTCTATCGTTGATCTTTATTTTTCAGGATCGTTTAGTTAGAAATAGCTCTTGTTTACACCGGATTCGCTGGATTTTTCTTTTTTATACCCTGGGTTTTATCGGTTGGTATGCACAGGGGCAACTCTCCGTCATCAATATTTTCCCCATAGTCAGAAGCCTCTGGGAAGGATTTAGCATTGGCATGTATCTGATAGATCCTATTACATTTATCTTGTGGATATATGTGTTCATTTCATTAATTCTATGGGGAAGAGGGGTCTTTTGTGGCTGGCTTTGCCCGGTCGGTGCGCTACAGGAAATGATTGCCTGGCTGGCAAAAAAACTGCATATACGGCAATGGAAGATTAGTGATAAGCATCATCGTCAATTTTGGTCCTTAAAATATTTGATACTAGCAGTATTGATAGTTGCCTCAGTATTTTCCACAAGTAATGCCATTCGTATGTCAGAAGTGGAACCTTTCAAGACAGTCATCACAGAAATATTTGTTCGACATTGGCCATTTGTTTTATATGCCGTGATCATCCTGGGTCTTGGTCTATTTGTGCACAAATTTTACTGTCGTTACATATGCCCGCTGGGGGCTGGGCTGGCTATTTTGGGTTGGTTCCGTCGTTTTGAATGGCTGGAGAGGCGCAAGGAGTGTGGAACTCCCTGCGGATATTGTGCCACTAGTAAGGTCTGCGGCATCAGGGCTATTGAAGCTACTGGAAAAATTAATTACGATGAGTGCATTCAGTGCCTGGATTGTGTTGCAGTACTAAAGGCAGCAGATCGCTGCGTTGTATCAATGCTGGAGAACAAAAAGCTGAAACAGGTTTGAGATAATCTTTAATCACTGCGTTTGTATTAAAGGCTAAGTAATCGTCGCAACAATATCACCTTCCTTTAACACCTTTTCACATTCTATCCTGATTGTCAGTTTCCCAGAACAGGGGGCAACCAGTTCCAGTGAGGCCTTTTCGACCATAATATCAGCCAATATAGCGTCTTTCTCAACTTCATCACCATCATCGAAATACCAGGTAACGATGACAGCTTCTGAGCCGTCTTCAACAATGTCGTTTGTAATTAAAATATCCATAAATTATCTACTTACCCTTGATCATTTCTTTAACGGTATTAATAATTTTGTCCTTGTTGGGCAAAGCGAATTGTTCCATTGGTCGGGCGAAGGGCACAGGTATATCCGGATAGGCAATTCGCTGAGGTGATG
>QNEM01000046.1 GCA_003645215.1 Gammaproteobacteria bacterium | reverse complement strand
TCCGGTTCGAGTCCGGCGGCAATCAATGCGTCCTTCACGTCTACAAAACTATCAGGCTCGGTCATTACATCGATTGAGCCATCATCATTGGTCACAACATCTTCAGCGCCACCCTCCAGAGCCGCATCCATAATGGCATCTTCATCGCTGCCTGCAGGGTATGAAATCAGACCGACCTTGGAAAACAAATAAGCCACTGAGCCATCCGTACCAAGGTTGCCATTATATTTGGAAAAGGCATGACGGACTTCGGCGACAGTACGGTTTTTATTGTCGGTCATGGTGTCAACAATCACTGCGACACCACCTGGGCCATAGCCTTCATAGCGAATCTCATCAACATTTTCGCCTTCAGTATCACCAGAGCCTCGTTTGACGGCCTTTTCTATGGTGTCTTTGGGCAGACTTTGGGATTTGGCACCATCAATCGCTGTACGTAGTCTGGGGTTGGCATCTGGATCGCCACCACCCATCTTTGCGGCAATGGTGATTTCGCGAATCAGTTTGGAAAAGAGCTTGCCGCGTTTGGCGTCCTGCTTACCTTTGCGGTGTTGGATATTCGCCCATTTACTATGTCCTGCCATGAATTTGTTCCGTCGTGTTTGATTGGTTTGAAATTGATGGAGATTTTAGCACCTGTTAGCTGTTTTTATATGCTTGTTTACGATGTGCGACTTTGACAACCACGATAACTAGTTCTAAATCCTGAATTTCATAAATAATTCGATAAAGGCCTTGTCTTACTCGATATCGTTCCTGACCTGAGAGTTTAATACATCCTTCAGCTCTTGGATTTTCTATGAGTGAATCGAAACATTTAAGGATGCGTTTAACATCTTTGTTCGGAATACTTCTTAAGTCTTTCGCAACAGATTTTTTAATGACAAGCTTATAACTTGCCATGTGACTTCAAATCGTACAGTAATTCCTCATAGCTCATAGTTGCTTCGCCTGCTCTTTGCTCAAAAGCACTTAAGTCCTCCTGGTCTTCCTGCAGGGAAAGCCGAACAGCCTCATTGACCACTTCAGAAACAGATTGATTTGTAGTGGCAGCCTTGATTCTTAAGGCATGGTGGATGTCAGATTTAAAGTAAACTGTTGATCTTTTTGATAATTCAGTCATTTTATAATACCTCTTGGCGTAGTGTAACGTTATAACGTTATAACGTCAAAAAGTTATTTTTGTTTCTAAAGGAGCGTGACAACATAGAGATCAGATAAAGCAGGCGTAGTCCAGATTACGTCAGCCATTTACCCATTTTTTTCCTGGCTTCTGCCTGATTGTAAATACGATTATCCAGAATGGCTATTTCCCCTCTGGCGATGCCTTCGAGAATACTCAGGCGATTATGCATAAATTCATAATCTTCAACATCAGCGAGAATTTTGGTTGCCTGGCGTTTCAGGTTGGTGACGAGTTCTATTTTCATACAGTGACACTAGACTATCACTTTATGGGTAAGCAAGTGTTAATGGAGTTATTACGTTATTCTATGCAGCTTTCGTCATACCGGCCTTGAGCCAGTATCCAGTCAAGAATATACCGCCTGAAAGGCGGACTTTTGTTTATCTGTAAGATCCTACCTTTATCATAGTATTGGTTTCGCCCTGTACGGCGAGGCACCGCTCTTTCGCATCCATGCGATCGCAGCATAAGTACATTCATGTACAAAACTTTTTTTTGCTTATCCAAAAAATGAAGTACCCAAGAAAAAAAGACACCCCTGATATCAAGGCCCCAAATAAAGACTTGGGACTTTCCTTGTCAGTCAGTAGTGCTAATGGGTACGCGTCTACATGACTTCCTCGGCTTGATAAAAAAGGGGATTTAAAATTACCACACTACCTAAAGTGGCACATTGACGAAAATAGTTTTATCCTGAAGCAGAATTACTTCTCAGACCTAAAGGAATAGAGATGAACATACCTCATATCAATAATCTACTTGAAAGTAGAGTGCGCTTTACCCCTTTAATATCCAATATACGCGCTACTATGGCTCACTATATAAGAAAAATAAGCGGATGCCCCGTCCGCTTATCAACGAGTTAGGTGTATTAAATATAGACAAAGGAGAAAATATGAAAACAATGAATTGCAAACAACTCGGAGGAGCCTGCGAAAAAGAATTTCAAGCTAACTCATTTGAAGAAATTGCAGAACTGAGTAAACAACATGGTATGGAAATGTTTCAAAAAAAAGATGAGGCTCATCTTAAAGCAATGAATGAAATGCAAGAACTTATGAAAAAGCCAGAAGCGATGAAAGATTGGTTTGAAAGTAAGAAAAAAGAATTCGACGCATTGTCTGAAAATTAGGCACCACGATCTTTAAAGTAATCCCTAAAAAAACAAGCATTGTATAAAAATGCCTAACAAGTGCATTAAGTTCGCCCGCTTCGCGGGTTAGGATGCCTCGCCGCTAAAGGGTGAAACTAATACTTAACTAGGCATCACCACTCAGAAGCGATTGTTGTTTTTGTTCCCTGGCAAAATCCAGCAAACGTTGAATTGGAAGCCGTGCACGTTTGCCGAGTTCGGGATCGATAAGTATCTCACCACTACCTGTTTCCAGGCACTCGACTAATTTCCTGAGAGTGTTCATTGCCATCCATGGACAGTGTGCACAACTAACGCAGGTGGCGCTCTTGCCACTGGTCGGTGCTTCGATGAATATTTTATCCGGTGCGGCTTCTTTCATTTTGTGAAAGATGCCTTTGTCGGTGGCGACGATGAATTCTTTGGCATCCAGTTCCACGGCGGCCTTGATAATGCCCGTGGTTGAACTGACAACATCGGCAAGTTCGATGACGGAGGCAGGAGACTCTGGATGCACCAGGACTTTGGCATCGGGATGTTGCTTGATTAATTCTGCGAGTTCGATGGCTTTGAATTCTTCATGCACAACACAGGCGCCCTGCCACAACAACATATCTGCGCCAGTTTGTTCCTGAATATACTGGCCAAGATATTTATCCGGAGCCCAGATAAACTTTTCACCTTTTGCATGCAGGTGATTGATGACATCCAGTGCGCTGCCTGAAGTGACGACCCAGTCAGAACGTGCTTTGACTGCAGCGCTGGTGTTGGCATAAACGACTACGGTTCTATCAGGATGTTGATCGCAGAACTCGCTGAATTCTTTAATGGGACAGCCTATATCTAACGAACAGTCGGCATTCAAGTCCGGCATCAGGACACGTTTTTCGGGGTTTAATATCTTGGCAGTTTCGCCCATGAACTTTACGCCGCAGACGACCAGTGTATCGGCTTCTGCTTCATTACCGAAACGTGCCATATCCAGAGAATCGGAAACATAACCAACCGTGGCATCCGCGATAAGTTGCAGGTCAGGGTCGGTGTAGTAATGCGCGACCATCACGGCATTTTGTTCTTTGAGTAATTGTTTGACGCGTGATTTGAGTTCGTCGCGTTCTGTGTCACTTAATTCTTCAGTGACAGTCTTGGGAATATCTTCGCGCTTAACTGTGCAAATTTCTGCTAAAGAGGTGTCTGTTGTCATAACTCAATCTATCAAACTAGTGCTGTCTGACTGAAGTATAGTGTTTATTCTGCTGCTGGTTTTGATTCTTCTTCTTTTGCGGGCTTAGCTAGTTTGATCCCCAACTCTTTTAACTGCCTTGGTGAAGCGGGTGTCGGGGCTTCGGTCAGCAGACAAGCTGCTGTCTGTGTTTTTGGAAATGCGATGACGTCACGTATCGAATCGGCACCGACCATAAGCATGATCAAACGGTCTAGTCCGAAGGCGATGCCACCGTGTGGAGGACAACCGTAATCCAGTGCATTAATAAGGAATCCGAATTTATCATCAGCTTCCTGATCTTCAATGCCAAGAAGTTTCAATACGCTTCTTTGCATTTCAGGTTTATGGATACGAATCGAGCCACCACCTAGCTCAGTGCCATTCAAGACCATATCATAAGCACGTGACAGGGCATTGCCCGGATCGGCTTCAAGTTCTGATATTTCATCAACGTGCGGTGCGGTGAATGGGTGATGTAGTGCGTCCCAGCGTTTTTCATCTTCGTTATAATCGAACATGGGGAAATCAACCACCCAAACCGGTTGCCACTCACTTGTATATAAATTTCTATCCTCTGCCAGTTTGTCGCGTAGTGCGCCCAGCGCATCGTTTACAATCCTGGTTTTGTCTGCACCGAAGAAGATCAGGTCACCATTTTCTGCCTGTGTGCGTTCGATGATGGTTGCAACCACATTATCTGGCAGAAATTTCAGGATTGGAGATTGTAGTCCCTCTGTACCGGCGGCCACATCGTTGACCTTGATATAAGCAAGACCTTTGGCGCCGTAGTTGGCGACAAAGTCTGTGTAACCATCTATATCTTTACGGGACAGTTCACTGCCTGCGGGCAATCTCAATGCAGCGACACGACCATTATCCATTTTTGCCGGTCCGGAGAAGACCTTGAATTCAACCTCTGCCATAACATCAGAGACATCCACCAGTTCTAAGGGGTTACGAAAGTCTGGACGATCCGTACCGAAACGATGCATGGCATCGGCATAAGTGATGCGTGGGATAGGTGAAGGCAGGTCAATATCCAGTGCATCCTTGAACAGGGTAATCATCATTTTTTCCATGATGGCCATGATCGCTTCTTCATCCATAAAAGAAGTTTCGATATCAAGCTGGGTAAATTCCGGTTGTCTGTCTGCGCGCAGATCTTCGTCACGGAAGCAGCGAACGATCTGATAATAACGATCCATGCCGGACATCATTAACAACTGTTTAAATAGTTGTGGTGATTGTGGCAGGGCAAAGAATTGTCCGGGATGGGTTCGACTGGGCACCAGGTAATCTCGTGCGCCTTCCGGTGTTGCGCGGGTCAACATCGGTGTTTCAATTTCCAGAAAGCCGTTGTCGTCGAGGAAACTACGCATGGCCCTGGTAATCTCTGCGCGTAATTTCATGTTTCTTTGCATCTCGCTCCGTCGCAAATCGACATAACGATATTTTAGTTTTACATCATCATGGACATTATCATCATCCATTTGTAAAGGCGGCGTCTTGGCGCTATTCAGTATTTCGATTTCATAACCCAACACTTCTATCTCGCCAGTAGGCAAATCAGGGTTGATAGTACCTTCCGGGCGGTTACGCACCTTACCGGTGATCTTTAAGACATATTCATTACGCACGGCATCAGCAATGGCAAAAGATTCGGCACGATCCGGATCAAATACAATCTGGGCCAGGCCTTCGCGATCACGCAGGTCGATAAAGATTACACCACCATGATCCCGGCGGCGATGTACCCAGCCACACAGGGTGATCTCCTGATCGAGGTGAGAAGTGTTTAAATGACCACAATAATGACTACGCATACTGATACTTATCCTGATATTTTTTTCGTGAAATTGTTTTTAAATCAAAGGCCCGTGCACAGAGCAGGGCATCTTACGGATCGACGGGATTTTACGCAAGTCCAGAGCCCGCATTTTCAGGCAGTTAGGGCATAAGTTCGGGTGCTCCGGGAGTACTACTGGAGCCGATTTTCAGACTTCTTTTTGGGAAAAATCCGTGCTCGACCCCTTCGGGACAATGACACCCATGGAAATGATAAATTTGAAGCCATCTTCAACGGAAATATCCAGCTGGGTAATATCTTCTGCAGGCAGCATAATAATAAAGCCGGATGTCGGGTTAGGGGTTGTCGGCACAAATACCGAAATCAGATCTCTCCCTGAGGCCTCTTTGGCAGCTGTTAGTGCTTCGTTGGTCTGAAACCCCAGGCTCCAGATATCCTTGCGTGGATATTCAATCAATACCACGCGTCTGAAGGACTCGCTATTTGAGGTGAACAGGGTTTCGAGCACCTGTTTGACACTGCTGTATATAGTGCGAACCAGGGGAATACGCCCAAGAATGGCCTCCCAGAACCCTACCAGCTTTCTTCCAAACAGATTAGCAGCAAAGACACCGGTTAATATCAGGATCAGGAAGCCGATAATAATACCGAAGCCCGGGATAGAGATGCCGAACAGGGTCTCGGGTTGCAATTCGGGAGGAAACAGCAAAATTGTTTTATTAAGCAGCTCGATCAGCAGCTTGATGACAATAACTGTTGCGGCCAATGGCAGCCAGACCAGGAGCCCGGCGATAAGGTATTTGCGTAATAGACGCATTTAGTCAGTCACCTGCTTATTTTGAACTTTCCGCTACTGACTCTTTCTTCTTTGGCGTCTCTGCTTTTGATTCGGATTTCTTGCCTGAATTATCCGACTCTTTGCCTTTCGCTTTTTCTGCGGTGTCCGGCTCTTTGCCGTTATTATTGGCAGGCTTCTTGTCGTCCCTGGCCTTGCTATCATTGTGTTTGAAATCTGTCTCGTACCAGCCTGTACCGGTTAATTTGAAGGCGGCAGCAGAAACAAGTTTGCGCAGGGTTTCCTGCTTACATTCAGGGCAGTCTTTCAGCGGTTTGTCACTGATCTTCTGGATTGCCTCCATCTTGTGTTCACAGTGCTGGCATTGGTATTCGTAAATTGGCACAAATATTCCTCTTGGATGATCCTGTGTATCTGTAAAATGGCGCAAAAATAGGCTGTGGCGGTGATAAAAGCAAGTTTTATACCCTTATTCCCAGGTAATTCGGGGATTAGAGCCGCAATTTACACGATTTTCATTATTTATATTGGGGTAAATTGTGAAAATGCCATGGTCTGTATTGCCATCTGCGAAATCTTCGGTATCATCGCCGCTTCGTCTTGGTTCGAGGCCTCGTTTGCAGGTCTTGTTTCGGGGCAATTCATCATGAAATGGGTCGTTAGCTCAGCTGGTAGAGCACCGCACTTTTAATGCGATGGTCGCGCGTTCGAATCGCGCACGACCCACCATTTTTCTTTACCTATCGTCACTCGGTAGTTGCTCCTGCATTACTCTACCTGCCTCGACTTTGTCTCCTGAGTCGTTCTACCTCCTGCATCCCTGCAGTCGTACATCCATGTAGGTGTCCTGTGCATCCATGCACCCGTGACATATATTACGTCCGTGTAAAAAATTTTCGCCAGTAGATAATGGCCAGAATCAGCAGCCAGAAGAAGGACAGATATCCCAGCGTATGTTCATATTTACTGACCAGAAAGTTGAAATTATTGTCAGGCACATACTCGGTGATCCTGCCCGTTACTTTCATTGCCATCACAATGCCGGCATGCACACCAATGCACATGGCAATATTCCCCTTGTGCAGGCGTATCATTGACAGCAGGATACCGAGCACAAGCAAGGTCAGGAAATAATCAATAATATTTGGATCTGAAAATCTGAATAGTGCATTGGGTAGTATTTCAAGGGCGATGTTCCAGGTGATCTCTGTTCCCTCAGGCATTTCCCTGTATTTGAGAAAATGTACTGCTGCATAAAGCAGGCTGGTCAGGGATACGGCCAGGATAGCACTGGTTTTTTTATACAGGCTGCTGAATAAGGCACCACGAAAAATAGTTTCTTCTACTAAACCAACGGCAAGCCCAGTCAGTATGCCCTTGATAAAAATCAGCAACAGGTTTGACCAGAAGTATTCAAGGTTAGGTCTGATTTGATGAACACCAAACAGCAATAAAAATATTTTCAGGAGTCCGAGCAAGACAAGACCTGCAAGTAAGCCACGGAACAGGTCTTTTAGAAAAACCTGTTTTTGCACTCCAAAGCCAAACGATTCTCTGGAATATATATGGTTATATTTTAAATACAGGCCACTGAATATCAGGCCACAAACCAGTGTTGTGTATTTAACCAGTTTGTGAAATGAAAAATCGACAAAATTCTCTAATACCAGGTG
Organism: Gammaproteobacteria bacterium; assembly: GCA_003645215.1. Lineage (GTDB taxonomy): Bacteria > Pseudomonadota > Gammaproteobacteria > Eutrophobiales > Eutrophobiaceae > SMWN01. The sequence continues at coordinate 2,767 of QNEM01000046.1, read as the reverse complement.
AATGGGATAGGCCAGTAATGGACTTAAGGTCAAGATGAGAAAAACAAGAATGAAAAAACTTACAACAGTGCGCATCGGGATGAATAGATCCTGAAATTACATTAGCAAAAGAATTAGGCTGCTATTGTATCACGGCCTCTTTTGATTCTGTGTTGCCGCTACTGTCTTGCCAACTGATGCGAATAGTGTCGCCTTTTTTTGCGCCTGTGAAAGAAAGAGACAAATATGGATTTTTTGAAACGGCACGACTCCAGTCACATGTCATGATGACTTTGTCACCGTGATATATGGTGACCGCCTCGATAAAAAATGCCGGGATCATATTATCAGTTTCAGGATCACGGCTATTGCCAGTATCCATAGGGTGTTTGAGGATTGCCTGAACTGTTGTCAGATCATCTTTTGTTGATGTTCTTATTCTTATTCCGGAGGCCATCAGTCACAGCCTCCTTCAACAACTTCGACGAACTTTGTTGTGCTGTATAACTTGCCATCTGATTTAACAATGGCGGTAATGTTTGATGGTTCACCTACTTTAATCCTGGTGGCAACGAAACCTGCACAGGCAGGGCTCAGGTTAAAATTTGCAATCAATGGGTTCGGATTTTTTTCAACCAGGATGGCGATAGATTCAACATTTGGAAGATCGGTGTTCACTTTGATTGGTACCACAGAGCCATTTTCAACCAGATCGTGCACACCGATAAAGATGGCATCACTGGGTGTGACTTCAAGTCCTGGAAAAAATTCTACCAGCGCACCTGCCTCTGTCTCGGCATTAAATGCATCTACATTCCAGTCGGCAAAGGCAAGGATCGGTTTCAGCAAACCACCGACCCCGGTAACAATGATGCCAGCACCTGATGCCAGATAAGAAATAAATGTTCTGCGCCTGATGTTCATAATCTTGATGATAATTTTAAGTTATATGCTGACATTAGTTTCGCCTGTCTAGATTTGGAGGTTTCTTTCCAGCTCAAGTTCATATTCCAGTTCACTCACTCTTGAAAGAATGATTTCCCTTTGATAATAGTCCAGAGTGCCAGTCCTTTGTGTATGAATAAGCTTGTCTATGGCCAGTTTGGTGTTACCGGTCAGATAATAATACTCTGCTTTGGCAATCCCTGAATTTGCCATTGATCCGCTCTGTGCTTCAGCCTGGGAGAGCAGGTCAAAAAATATGGGGTCAGGATTTTGCTGACGGCGATAGTGATTTAACAACTCACGCGCCTGTTGCGGTTGTCGGGCATCCAGTAAGACTTTTGTATAGGCAAAAACCAGCGGCCTGTAATCGGGATACAGTTGATAGGCATTCTGGAAAATTTCAATAGCTGCACGGTAATTTCCTTCATATGATTCAACTCTTGCAGCAGCGAGCAGATAGGTAATATTGTCCTTGTCACTGGCAAACAAAGCCTTTAATTGCTCACGTGCCAGGCGATAGGCCCCGGCGTTTGTTAATGCCAGCACATAGCCATAGCGGATGGGCTCCTTATATTCTGTGGGGGTAATTGATAAACGATACTTGTATTCCTTTACTGCATCACTGGCATTTTGGTAACCGTTAACCTCAAGTTTTGCCCTTACCAATTCATAACCGGGGGTGTTCCTGTAATTTACTGCTTTATACTGTGCTGCCCTGGCTTTTGCCTCAGCGATACGCGATGTCGTCAGCGGGTGGGTTCTGAGAAACTCAGGGGCATTGCCCTGGTAATATTCCGATTTTTGTTGCAATCGTTCAAAAAAATCAGGCATGCCCTGTGGATCGTAACCAGAACGAGCAAGGAGCTGTATGCCGACACTGTCCGCTTCTTCTTCATTCGCACGGGTAAAGTTAATCTGGTTTTGCATAGTTGCACCAGTGACAACAGCCAGTGCTGCTGCCCCTGCCTGGGGATCCGCAATAGCTATTAATATTGCACCCAGCATTGCGGCTGTTCTTGCCAGGCTAAACTGCCCCTGGTGTTCGAATTGTCTGGCCATATGTCTCTGCGTGACGTGGGTAATTTCATGCGCTATGACACCTGCCAGCTCACTTTCGGTTCGTGAACTCAGGATGGTGCCACTGTTTATGCCAATGACTCCCCCAGGTGCTGCAAAAGCATTGATATCCGGGCTATCAACAACAAAGAAAGTAAAGGTCAGGCTGTTATCATCACTGTTGGCAGCTAATCGATAGCCAATTGATTCGATATAACCCTGTACTTCCGGGTCATCAATAATGGTTGCGTATTGTCTGATACTACGCATAAAAGCCTTGCCAAGGCGCCGTTCAAAATCCGGCGATACGGCACTACCCGCAGAATCACCGATATCCGGTAAATTAATTGAGTTGCCAGCATTTAGAATATTGCTTGTCAGCAACAGGAATATCAGAATGTAATAATTAAATTTCACAGTAATCTTGGGTGTATTTTTGCCTTATAAGTTCCTCTATCCTAGATATAGGCGTATTTCTGTTTCACAAGTTAAATACACGTTTTCAGGCATAAATTTGTCTTTAGAGTCTATCACAAGAATAATAGCCATATTTTCCAACAAGTAATGAACTTCAGGAGTCGGCAGTGCAATGAGCCAAAGAGAAATAAGTCAGCAGAAAAATGCATTTTATGCGCAATCAGGTGGGGTCACATCTGTGATCAATGCTACGGCCTGTGGTGTGATTCAAACAGCACGCAGCCATGCAGACAGGATTGGGCATGTTTATGCGGGGCGTAATGGCATTATTGGTGCACTGACTGAAGATCTGATTGATACAGGCAAAGAG
>QNEM01000045.1 GCA_003645215.1 Gammaproteobacteria bacterium | reverse complement strand
ACTTACCTGCAAAAATATATCAATAAAGCATTTCCGATTTTATGGGAAGGCAGTTCGAAGACTGAACAAACCGGGACAACAAGATATTTTGGCTACACCCCGAATTTCATACGCACGCAGATTGACATTGATTCCGGTGAAGTCCTCACAAACACAATACAACAGGGCAGACTCACCTGTGTAAATCCAAGTGGTGCAAATATATTAGCTGAAAAAATATAGTTTGAAGCTATACGAATAAAATAAAGACACAAAAAAAGCCGCGATTAGCGGCTTTTTTCTTTTCCCAGAACTAATTCTATTGTGAAGAATTAGCCCCATACAGGATTAGTTACAAAGATAGATGATTAGCTGTTAGGCATTGCATCCTTGACAATTTTACCAGCTTCTTCTGCGTAGCTTTTACCAAGCTCAGCGATTGTCTGTGCGCTTGCCTGAGCATTTTTAGCAATATCTTTTGCAGATTCAGCTTGTGCAGAAAGGTAAGACTGAAAACCTTCAACATCGTTTATTGCTGTTGCAGATTTTAATGCCTCAACACTTGCACTAGCACTTTCTTCAATACTCTTGAGCTGAAGTTCAGTCAGTTTTTCGATGTTACTAACGGCTAAAGCTGTAAGCTCTTTTAAAGGTGCTACTAAATTTTCAATTTGATCATTCATAATAATTCTCCAGTTATAAATAGTTATTGCAGTGCAATATACACGACAATATTGTGCGGCGCAACATTATGTAGGGAAAATGTTATATTTAATGAAGCTAAATGAAACTATTGGCAATCAGATATAAAAAAAAGCGCACGTCCTGTGCGCTTTGAAATAGTCATTTCAGACCATTTTTAGGGAAATTCCTGCCACCTATTGACGCGCTTTTTTATAACTGGCAACACGCTGTGACAAGAATGTACAAATATAGCTGTTTACTTATATTTTACAATAGTTATTTTATTGATTGATTGTTTCGCTATAGGAAACTATTTGAATTATAAGGCATTACATAAAATACGTGTCTGAATAGATGGGCCTACGTTTGATTACTACTTTATTATTATCGGAGATTAACTGATTAGAGTTGGGGAACTGACTATTCAATCAGCTTATAACGTTCAAGCCCCTGTTTTTGCTGCTTTAATTTCTTCTACCACGCCTTCCAGGTTCTGATACGCAAACTCTACGCGTGCCAGCTCGTCACTGACAGCCTGTAAGCCAGAAAATGCACCAAGCAGCTTTTTTGACTTTAAAAGTGCATAGCCTTTTCTGATCTTACTGACTATTTCCTCAGCTTGTTCGGCTGGTAATTGAACATTCCACATGACGGCTTTAATTCGCGCTAATCTTCTATCCAGGTTCCTTCGTGCCTTTTCCAGTTTCTTGTATTCAGCCAGAATCGCTACATAACGTTCTTCTTCGGCGATTTCACTCGCATCCATAATCTCGTCAGCTGTTTCAGTCTGAATGACAGGTGTACTCACCACAAGATTATCGCTATCACTACCAAACCAGCCAAAGACAAATGCTACAGTGCCTATCACCAGGGCGATTACAATCAGTAGAACGTATTTCATATATTTAACTCCAAATCACACTTCCCGCCATAATTCTTAATTCGAGTAGAAAATTGCTTAAATTCAGCGCTCAAATTATTGGCGAAGGATTATGACACAAAAGAATTGAACAACCTATATCATATTGATTTTTATAGTTATTTTTAATATAAGTCGGGCGTAATTTCATGATTTTTATCATCGTAAATTTATATTATTCAGAGATTTAGACACCGAAAGTTAAGTCATCTTTATGATAATTAGTTTAAGTAATTATCCTAACTATCGGTTATTTATAGATATTTACTTGATTTATTTGTTCTAATGGTCTACAAATACACTAAACAGCTTAAAAACAATCCGCTGATGGAGGTTTCACCATGGCACATATGATGGCTCAAGCGTATCAGAAGGTTTCCAGACATGGCCGACCCGCTGCGCCAGGTGGTAGACAGTATTCTGCGACGATTGATGATGGGCTGCTGTCAGGTTTCATACATCATCCATCTGCATTCCCTTTAAGTTGTAAAAGACTCTGGTTTGACAGAGAAAAAAATCACATCCCCGAGCACGAAAAAACCATTGGTCTATGTTTTAGATCAGAAAAATATCTGAAACCAGGCATCAAGGTTGAAATATCAATTCCACTCAGGGGCGAGGTACAGATCTTTCGCGGTAAGGTCGTATTAGTCAGAACTATGGACGACCATTTTGAAATAGGCATGTGGCTAACACCCGAAGATGTACACCGTGCTCGTGTTGTTGAACAGATTTGTCACATTGAGACCTATCTAAGAACCAAGAGACATCAAGATGGTCCATTTGTTAACGATGAACGTGTCGCTGAAGAATGGGTCAATAAATATGCAGCAGCATTTCCATCAGCAGGTTAAAAGGACGGAATTAATTATGAATAAAACAAGATATGTAAGGACCTCATCTGGCAGCATGATACCGATTTATCCGCACCCGATTGACAATAAAAACTCATCACAAACCAAGTCATCGAGTCTGAAGACATCGAAAAAAGCTGACAACACCAAGACCTCGAAAGGCAAAGCCTGAACACGAACGACAACACGGAAATACATGGACGTATTTCAGCATTACAAGTCTAAAAAGCCATTGATCAGGGATTAGACTGTCATTCCTAATCAAGCCTCATCTTGTCATCTCGATACGAAGTGAGAGACCTTGGGATCTTGCTTTTAAATTAGTATTGAGTAAAAGATCCCTCACAAGTGTTCGGAATGCCTACGATAGAATTCTCACCTTTATAGGTTCGAAATGACTAATCTAAATAATAAAAGTTTCCCTGGTTCAGAAATAATCTAGTAACAGACACCCATACCACCTAAACCACAATACCCCCTAGGATTTTTAGCAAGATATTGCTGATGATGATCCTCGGCATAATAAAATTCGGGGGCGGATAGTATCTCCGTAGTGATTTGTCCATGACCAGCTTCGATCAATGCCTGTTGATATTTTATTGCCGATTTATTGGCTACTTCCAACTGCTCATCTCCATAGGTATATATACCTGATCGATATTGCGTCCCGGTATCATTCCCCTGTCGCATTCCCTGTGTCGGGTCATGAGATTCCCAAAAGATTTTGAGTAAAGATTTATAGCTGGTTTTCTCCGGGTCATAAATAACCCGTACAACTTCGTTATGGCCTGTCATCCCGGTACATAGCTCTTCGTATGTCGGATTAGGTGTTAAGCCACCCGCATATCCCACGGCTGTTGAATAGACATCATCAATTTCCCAGAATTTTCTCTCGACACCCCAGAAACAACCCAGACCAAACATGGCTATCTTCATGCCATCAGGAAAAGGTTCCTGTATTGCTGTGTTTTTAACAAAATGCTGGTTCGACACGAGCATTTTCTCCTGACGCCCAGGCAAGGCTTCATTGGCGGCCGGCATTACTGATTTTTTTCCAAGACCAAACATTGACTTACTCCAGCTGTACTAACCCTTTTTTTAGATCACACTTTTATAACGATTATTAGGGCATGATTATATGTTTTTGTTTCACTATTTCCCTGGCTGTTAATATAGCACCATGATTTACCTGATTTTATTCCTTTCTGGCACTGTGGCCTGGGCGATTAGTACCGCAGCAGCAGGTGGTGCAGCCACTTTACTCATACCAGTCATCGGTTTCCTGCTGGGTGCACAATTTGTCCCACCAGTCATTTCAATTGCATCGATCATTGCCAACCCCTCCCGCGTATTTTTCTTTTACCGGTTTATTGACTGGAAGGTCATCCGCTATCTCATCCCAGGTAGTTTATTGGGTGCGGCGCTGGGGGCCTGGTCATTCACCCAGATTAAGATTGAACTGATTCAAATAATTCTTGGTGTGTTCCTCATTACCTATGTACTCCAATATAAATTTTCCAGGACAAGGTTTCATTTCCGCATGCAACGCCGATGGTTCTTTCCATTAGGCATCACAGCTTCATTCCTCTCTGGCTTAGTGGGGGCAACCGGACCTGTTCTTAACCCCTTCATGCTGAGTTATGGCCTGGAAAAAGAACAATTGGTGGCAACCAAATCGCTCAATTCATTGCTTATGCAATTGACCAAACTAACAACATATACCATTTTTGGTGCATTAACATGGCAAGCGGGTATCTACGGGATATTACTTGGTTTGGGTGCCGTAATAGGCGTTTATTTCGCTCGGATGCATTTGCTGAATATTCACCTTGAACGTTTTAGAAACTACACTCTGGCCATCATGTTCATCAGTGGCGTGTTAATGCTGGTTAAGGCCTTCTGATTTCGTATCCAGCAATTATTCAAGGGTACATCTATTAATTAGGATTTTTTCGTGACCGGTTTTTGCTAGATAACTTGTTCCAAACGTTATCAACCGATTACATCCATATAATCGTCCTGCAAAACCAGCATACAGTACATCCTGTACATAAGTGCAAGGAAAAAGATTAGATGAGCTCAGCGAATCTTATGCTTTAGTACAATTAATAGAGGTGTCCTTAACCCTTTTCTGATTTGCCTGCGTTATTACAGGCACAACAACATAGAAGAGGACTCAACCATGCGTCACTTTATTTCCACGGCTTTCCTGATCTTCGGATTGGGTATCAGCAACATCAGTCATGCCAAGATTGACCTGGTGACCCTGCCAGATCGCGATAAAACCCAATTGACTATCTATAACTCGGCCGATCTGACACTGGTGCGTGAGCAACGTACTCTGACATTGAAAAAAGGCCTGAACAGACTGGAATTTGGCTGGGAGAACACGCTTATCGATCCCACCTCTGTGCAGTTACGTGCACCGCGACATGCGGGCCAGGTGAGGTTACAGGAAGTCTCTTATCCCAAGGGTGTGAAAGGCAGTGCCATATGGACGATTGAATCAGACATCGCCGGTCCTGTTCCTGTGGAAATCACTTTTTTCACATCAGGCATCAACTGGCATGCCTTTTATATGGGGACACTGTCTGAAGATGAACAACATCTGCAGTTACAGGGCTATGTCACCATCCGCAATTACAGTGGTGAGGATTATGAGAATGCCTCTACACGCGTCATTGTTGGCAAGATTCATTTACTGGATGAAATTGCTGCGCTGGCACGTCGTGATACCCCCTATAACAAACCCGATGGCTCACGAGGTCGTTTACCCATGACAATGGCTGTAGGTGCCATGAAACAAAAGGCCTACAGGGAAATGGATATGGCTGAAGAAAAAATGCAGATGAATGATATGGTCGCACCAAAGGATATAATCAAGGAAGGATTGTCAGAATATTTTATGTACTCTATTGCCGGTACGGAAAATATTCCTAATCAATGGGGCAAACGCTTGCCCTCTTTCAACATCAAGGATATCCCGATTCGTAATCTGTATCGTTTTGAAGCGGAGCGTTATGGAAACGCTGCCCATCGCCTGGTCTATTTTCGCAACGACAAAAAACATCAACTAGGTAATGAACCACTGCCCGATGGCAAGATTAAAGTATTCCGTGAGATCAATGACAAACAATCACTGGCTTACACCGGACAGGTCCACAGTAAATATATCCCTGTGAATCAGGAAGTCGAACTGGATTTTGGTGCAGCACGTGAAGTTAAAATTGAACCTGTACTGATGTCGGAACAAACAGAAAATTACCAGTTTAATAATAAGGGTAATATTTCAGGCTTTGACCGCATTCAGCAATGGGAAATCAAACTGGAAAATAACAGAGATATCCCAATCAGTGTCGAAGTATGGCGAAATTTCAGTAATGCATACTGGGACATTGATAATGCCCGGAACAACAAAGGCAAGTTTCACAAGGTTGATATTGATTCGGTGAAATATACGGTCGAACTTCCACCTCAGAGTAAATCCACACTGGCCTACACGCTGACCCAATATGAAGGCGAACGCCAAAACAGATAACAACACTTCAGGAGAATTTAAATGAAATTTCAAAAAACATTATCAATATTTTTCATAACCCTGGCCTTTTCAAATCTGGCCTTCACCAGCCCGGCATATGCCCGCATCAAACTGGTCACCCTGCCTGATCGAGAAAATACCATGGTACGGCTGGATAACCCACAGGCAACCCTGGTTGAGGAAGAGCGTATCCTCAATCTACACAAGGGCATCAACAAGGTTGATTTTTCATGGAAGGCTGTACATGTCGACAGTGACTCCATTCGCCTGAAGATCATTCAACACCCAAAAGATACCAGGCTGATCAATGTCAGTTATCCACCAAACTCGCAGTCTCTGGTCTGGGACATATACAGCCCTGAAGCACGACAGGAGAAGATCAGGATCAGCTATCTGTTAGCAAATATTGATCGCCTGGTCAGCTATGAAGCGATCACCGACAAGGAAGAGACCAAACTGGATATCTCTTCATATATGATCCTGAGGAATTTTTCAGGGGAGTCGCTGGGCCCGGCAAGGTTTCAACTGGACTATGGCGAAGGCTTCGAAAAATCAATCAATGATGGTGAAAGCAAACGTATGCTTTTTTATCAGGCTAACCAGGTGAAGATCAGCAAGAGTTTTACCTTTGATGCCGGGAAACATCCCTGGGAACCAAACAAGCAACAGACCAATGTGGGGATCCCTATCCATTACGTACTGGAAAACAACAAGAATAACCAGCTGGGGAAGCATGCCCTGTGGGGTGGCAAGATGCGTATCTATCAGAATGACGGACACGATGGCAGTATTTTTCTGGGTGAGGACAAACCTGCGTACACACCAATCAATCAAAAAATGAAACTCTATGTAGGAGATAGTCGAGATGTGGTTGTGACCCAACGAAAAACACATCATGAAAGAAAAAACATTAAACGGAATCGCAACAACCAGATCATCCTGCATGACAAGGTCGAGACCATGCAAGTGACCATTGAAAATTTCAAGGAAGGCAGCGACCATCAATATCATTGAACCCATGAGTGGTGAATGGGAAATCATCAAAAGTTCACACACTTATAAACGCAAACATCAGCAACAGATGGAATTCACTATCAATCTGCCAGCAAAAGGCAAGAAAACCCTGACCTACAGATACATAGTGAAAAATGTAAAAACCATATAAATGGAGATTTTTGATATGTCAGGATGATGGAATGAATTATTTTCAGTATGCTTGGCGTATGAGAAAACCTGGCAAAAATTACATTATGGCTATTGCCCTGCTATGTATGAGCCTCCTTTGTACAAGCCTGGCAGTAAATGCCGATTTCAAGACCGCCGGTGATGCCTATAAAGAAGGTGATTACGAAACTGCGGCCAGGGAGTTTCTACCACTTGCTGAAAATGGTGACCATCGTGCCATGTATGCCCTGGGATCTATGTATGCAGCGGGCCATGGTGTGCCTATGGATTTGAAAGAAGCCCTGAAATGGTTTCGCAAGGCAGCTACTTACGGACGCCCTGATGCACAATATAAGATTGGGGTGATGTACGACAGGGGGCTTGGGCTCAAACAGGACTACCGCAAGGCATTGAGTTGGTATGGAAAATCGGCAAAAAATGGATTTGGCCTGGCGCAATACAAGATCGGCCAAATGTATGTTACTGGCCATGGTGTCAAACAGAACCCCATCAAGGCCTATGCCTGGATGAGATCGGCCATCTCACAGGGGATTGAAGATAAGGACGGTACTCTGGCCGCAGTGACATCAGAATTAACAGAGACCCAATTATCTGAGGCGAATGCCCTTGCCCGTCAATATATTGAAAAATACCCTCGCAAATATTAATCGGCCTGACTAATGTATTTTCTAGGGTATTTACCGGGCTATTTACTGGTAAAACATTGATTGACTCATAAGTTTAACCTAAACTTTGGGTCGTAAGGATTTGATTTTATAGAAAGAAGTGCTTTAGGAGGTACATATTTTGGCTGCAGATGATCTGAACGATACGGGTGAACACAAAATCGGGGAATACTTGGCGGTGTCCAAGGGTGCCGTCAATAATGCTGTAGAAAAACAATTCCACTCTTCTTTCACAGGTGCCACCGAGAATAAGCGTATTGGTGAGTTGCTCGTTGAAGAAGGTGTGATGACTCAGGAAGAACTTGATAACAGTATTCGGAAACAACGCGTTGCCAGATTAATGGCGTGCCCCATCTTCGCGACATTATCATCCACTGAGCTGGCTGCAATGAGCAAATTATTCACGGAAGTAGGCTATCCAGCCAATGAAACCTTCATTATACAAGGAGAAGAAGACCCTTCCCTGTACATAATCGCCTACGGGCTTGTCGAGGTTTTCCGCCTGGATAATGCAGGTAATGAAATCCCGATCGCGAAAGTCGGCGCTGGCGAACCTATTGGCGAAATGGGATATTTTACAGGTGGAGTAAGAACTGCCTATGTCCGTACTCTTGAGACAACCCAGTTCTTAAAGGGCCAATATAAAGACCTGACAGATTATTTTGAAAATGTCCCCCGTGTCGCCCTGGCCTTTGCCACCGTGGTAGAACTACGAAAAAAAGAGATGGAACAATCGCTTTCAGAAGATAATGATGACTGAAATCAGGACAAAATATATTTACCATCTAGCAATTAGTTCAATCAATTCATAGTACGAAAATTACTTTTTTGATGCTGGGCACACTTTATTTTCTGAAAATGTGATATCAATCACGGAATCGTCTGATTTCATATGCTTGATAAAATAAGCTTTAATAGTATTATGCAGGTTACAAGCGGTATATAAGGATAGGGATATAAGCTATTGAAACAGAAACATAAAACGACAGCGGCAATGTTGCACTGCACTATGCCAATAGAATCTAACCGACCATATTTCTCCGCGTAGTAAATATAAAATATATGCATTATTAAGCAGGGTACATTTGTGGCTTTAACTAGAGATAAGGACTGCATTATCTAGAGCCTGACAGACGGGGAGACATTAATCTATGCAAGAGATCGAGCTAATATCACAGCTACTGAAGCTTGATAGTGATTGGCATGTCCTGTCTGCGGATATTGATGAACCATCTAACCGCATTGATATCACCGTACATCATGGCCCGCAGCAAAAGAAAAAAATATTTGGTCGCGCCAGCAAGGATAAGGAACAACATACAATCACTCTCAGACACCTCCCATTTGCAGGGATGAGAACCTATCTACATGTACCTGGGCCTGATGCAAGCGAATCTAATAAAATCTGGGCTCCTGCTGGTTCAGCTTTCACTACAGAGATGGAAGGACTTATTGTAGAGACATTACGCAGCTGTCATACAATTCAGGCAGTTGCAAAGCTAACCCATATTACCAGTGCAGAAGCCAGAGAGATCAGTGAACGGACAGGCGTTGCACCTGAATATCATGAACCTAATATCCCTGCTGCTGCACCCGCTGCAGCAGTTGTCCAGCCTGAACAAGTTGCCACGCATTCATATGAACTCGGTCAGGCAACAAACCTGCCTGCTGAAACCGATGAAGCATGGCAGCGACTGATCAATGGTGAGATTCCGATCCAGTCCAGCTCTGTCGCATTGCAGATGCTTATTCAAAGAATCAGGCAAAATATTATGGCAAGCCCGACAGAGGTTACCCGGCTGGCCAGCTCAAAGTTATTAAGACAATACTTCGTCAAGAATCAAAGCCAGCATCAGGCAGAAATAAACATGTTGTCTGGTGGTGCTGTACCGATGATGGCAGCTGCTCAAGCAGTAGCATCTGCTTCTGGTTTACCCGGTGATGGTGATCTTTGTTGGCAACGGATAATAAATGGTTCTCTGAAGATTGATACCAGTGAAGTCGGTCTGCAGATGATGATGCAGAGAGTACGTCTTTCAGTAGAACGTAATCCTTCAGAGGACTCGCGAATAGCAGGTTCCAGAATACTGCATCAGTACTTTTCCAAGCATCAAGCACGTTTAAAAACAGAAATACAACAACTGGGTGGCTCCGTAACGCCCATTAGCTCAGCCACAACCGGACAAGTGTTGGCACCTCCTGCAGTTTCATCACCCGTATGGCAAGAGATAATCAGCGGGCAAAAAACAGTAGAGACCGGTGCCGTTGGTCTGCAGATGATGATGGAAAGAGTACGTCTTTCAGTAGAACGTAATCCTTCCGAGGCTACTCAAAAAGCTGGCATCAAGATGCTGTATCAATTCTTTGCAAAACATCAAAATCGTCTGCAAACCGAGATCCGGCAACTTGGTGGAGCGGCAGCAACAGGTCAAACACTGGGTGTCCCGGCAGTTTCTGCACCCATCTGGCAGGCAATAATTAGTGGACAAAAGACTGTAGATACAGGTGCCGTTGGCCTGCAGATGATGATGGAGAGAGTACGTCTTTCAGTGGAACGTAATCCTTCTGAGGCATCGCAAAAGTCCGGCATCAAGATCCTGCACCAGTTCTTTACAAAACATCAAAGTCGTCTGCAAGCAGAGATCCAGCAGCTTGGTGGTACGGCAGCAACAGGACAAGCACCGGGTGTCCCGGCAGCCTCTTCACCCATCTGGCAAGCAATAATTACCGGACAGAAGACTGTAGACACCAGCGCCGTTGGTCTGCAGATGATGATGGAGAGAGTACGGCTT
>QNEM01000044.1 GCA_003645215.1 Gammaproteobacteria bacterium | reverse complement strand
TGGCAGGACACACCATGTTTATACCGCGGTTGCTCTCATTACAGAAACCGAACAGGTTCGACTGAATATCAACCATGTAAGTTTTCGTCCATTGACTGAAACTGACATACAGCAATATTGCGAAACAGAAGAACCTTTAGGCAAGGCAGGTGCCTACGCTATACAGGGCAAGGCCGCTGCTTTTATCGAACGTCTGGAAGGCAGTTATTCCGGGGTGATGGGATTACCGCTTTATGAAGTCGCAGAGATGTTAAACAATATCAAGTAATTCTAAAGCAAGCATACCCACCAAAAACCGTCATTTCCGCGAATGCGGGAATCCAGTTAAATTTGCAAGGCGGTCTCTCTCACTGGATACTGGGTCACGCCCAGTATGACGATATGTTCCTGATTTAAGCTTGCACCTATTCCTGCTTAAAGTTAATATTTAGTCTAAATTATGGTCTGAATATTAGTCTAATGAAATCTATTCAAATATCTGAAGATATTTTCCCCCTGGGCCAGTTCAAGACCCATGCCTCAAGGGTTTTACGCAACCTGCATGAAAAAAATCGACCTATAATAATCACTCAAAATGGTAAACCTGCCGCAGTTCTACTGACGCCGGAAGAATTTGATCGATTATCCAAACAGGAACAATTTGTTGCCGCTGTGAAAGAGGGCCTGCAGGATGTGAAGGCAGGGAACATTATTTCTGATGAAGAGTTATCAACCACACTCAGAGAGGAATTTGGGATAAGTTAACATAAATGGAATTAGCATGGACGAAACGAGCTCAGGATGATCTGATTTCTATTGGTAAATATATTGCCGAAGATAATATAGGTAATGCCAGAAAATGGATTAACAAATTACGGGCAAGAGCAATAAAAATTATTGATGCACCCATGTCCGGACGCGTAGTTCCTGAATTTGAAAATAATAATATTCGGGAAGTATTTTTAGGAAATTACCGAATCATTTATCTGGTTCAAAATGAGACAGTTCTCATCATCACAGTCTTTGAAGGTCACAAATTATTGATCAAGACTCCAAACCTATGACTTCAGGCAAAACCCGTAATAATGATCAACAATAAAAACATAGATTGAGGCCCAGTCAGGTTTATAGTCATCATCCGTCGGCCACCAGAGTTTCTTGTTCACCCAGTGATTATGATAGTGACTCGCGCATCTAGGTAAGCGAACCTCGTCCAGCGTTAAGTCTTCACCTGCGGCTATCTCACTCTGCAGATGATCTTGCATAACCCCGGGGTATGCGCCTTCAAGATCCGGTGTTTTTTTGTCCAGCATCGGCCCGTTATCGTTGATGCGTTGACCATATAAAACCGCTCTTTCCTGTAAACGCTTCTGTTTGACCAGTTGCACCTTCAGATCCGCCAGTTTTTCACAATCCTTTTCCACACCTTTCTGACACTCCTTTTCCAGAAATTCTTCCACACTAACGGCATAGGGCTGTACGGCTGCTATGGCAAGCAACAGGCTAATGAGTACGGCATTCATAGACGACGCTCCTTAATCATTAATGCATGTGGCAAACAGGTGAAACTGTCCCAGGTTCGGGTATTTTGACAAATTATCAGACACTTATACAGACTAGCTTTACAGCGGAGGCCGATACAGGTATAAAACCTCCCAACTTTGGTGCAGGGGCACCTTCTGGTGTGGGAGAGAGGCACCAGGAATCACGAATTTTCTATTGAAATAAGGGGTTTTTCTATGTTGTCTATCACCCATATGCCTATTGGCTTAGGTATTTTTGGTCTTATCTGTGCTGTATTGGTCTTTTTAAAGGTCAAATCAGAACCTGCCGGCGAAGGCAAGGTCGTTGAGATTGGTAATGAAATTCACCTCGGCGCCATGGTCTTCATGAAGGCTGAATATTCACGCCTGGCCATATTTTGCCTCATTTGTATTGTCGCCATCGCCAGCTCTGAACTCGGCATGAATACAGCGATGGCCTTCCTGCTTGGGGCAGTCTGCTCCGGTACCGCAGGTTACTTTGGTATGTATACCGCAACCCACGCAAACGTAAGAACAGCTGTCGCCGCCAATGATCGAGGTGCAGGCGCGGCCTTACAGGTTGCCTTCTTCGGCGGCTCTATCATGGGTCTCACCATTGCTGCCATGGGTTTGTTCGGTGTTGGTTTACTCTATTATTTCTTTGCTGGTGACACACATACCATTCATGCCATTGAAGGTTTCGCCATGGGCGCATCCTCTGTTGCATTGTTCTCGCGTGTCGGCGGCGGCATCTTCACCAAGAGTGCAGACATCGGCGCTGACCTGGTCGGCAAACTGGAAGCAGGTATCCCTGAAGATGATCCTCGTAATCCGGGCGTTATCGCTGATAACGTCGGTGATAACGTTGGTGACGTGGCTGGCATGGGCTCAGATATCTTTGAATCTTATTGTGGCGCCATGATTGCAACCATCGCACTGGCAGCAACCATGAGCACAGTAACGGTTGCAGAGCTAGCCTCAACTGGTCGTGATACGTTGACCTTCATGCCTCTGGCATTGTCTTCTATTGGCCTGATTTGTTCCATGATAGGCATCTATTCCGTCAAACTGTTTTCCTCAAAAAGTCCAGAAGTGGCTCTACGCATCGGTACCATGGGTTCATCTATCATATTCATTATCGCCGCCTATTTTATGATTGCGCAGATGGGCGCTTCAAGCGGCATATGGGTAGCTGTACTTTCTGGTGCACTTGGCGGCATTGTCATTGGCCTGGTCACCGAGTACTACACCGGTGGTGCACCAGTACGTAAGATTGCAAAAGATGGTGAAACTGGTCCAGCAACTGTCATCATTTCAGGACTTGCTATTGGCATGGAATCTGTTGCTATTCCCGTGTTAACTATCTGCGCCATTATCTTTACTTCCAGCCATTTTGCTGGCCTTTACGGTGTGGGTATTGCTGCAGTAGGAATGTTAGGCACAGTCGGTATCACCATGGCAATCGACGCCTATGGTCCGGTTGCTGATAACGCTGGTGGTATTGCTGAGATGGCACAGATGGGTAAAGAAACACGTGAGATTACAGACGCACTGGACGAAGTCGGTAATACTACGGCTGCGATTGGCAAGGGCTTCGCGATTGGTGCGGCAGCACTGGCAGCGGTAGCTTTGATCAGTGCTTATATCGAAAAAGTCACTTTGAATGACCCGGACTTTCTCTTGAAACTTAATGACCCTGTCGTTCTTTGTGGCATGTTCCTTGGTGGCATCTTCCCCTTCCTGGTCAGCGCCATGACCATGAGAGCAGTAGGTGATGCGGCCTTCGATATGATCAAAGAAATCCGTCGTCAGTTTAAGGAAATCCCAGGTTTGTTAGAAGGTACTGCTAAACCTGACACCGCGCGTTGTGTTGATATCGCAACCCGTGCAGCACTAAGAAAAATGATCATGCCGGGGGCTCTTGCCGTACTGGCCCCTGTCATCGTAGGCTTTGGTTTAGGCCCGCAAGCACTTGGTGGAATGTTAGGTGGTGCGCTGATCTGTTGTGTCATGATGGCTCTGTTCATGGCCAATGCCGGTGGCGCCTGGGACAACGCCAAGAAATATGTTGAAAAAGGCAACCTGGGTGGTAAGGGTTCCGATGTTCACACCGCAGCGGTTGTTGGTGATACCGTAGGTGACCCTTTGAAAGACACTTCAGGTCCTTCCATGAATATTCTGATTAATGTTATGGCAATTGTCAGTCTGGTTATTGCGCCATTGCTGACTATTTAATTTTTACCGTTCGTAACTAAAAAAGGCCGCTTTATAGCGGCCTTTTTTTATGTACAGGATGTACTGTATGTCACGGGTATAGACTTATGGAACTATGGTGTTTAATCTTTCCACACTTAAAACTTCAAATGGGGTTGCAATGCTCACACCAATTTGTGCGGATGACCAGGAAAAATCAACTTTAGAGGCAACTCAGAGCTGGATTAAAGAGAACAAACTGTCTCTTCAAAAACGCCTGTTACGCGATGGAGCACTTCTTTTCAGAGGCTTCCCTGTTCAAAACCAGAATGACTTTTATTCTTTTTTAGAACTGTTTATAGGTCCTCATGAAGAACTGCTGGATTATACAGCTGGAATTTCTCCTCGTGAAAAAGTTGACAAAAAAATCTACACATCAACTTCAGCACCTGCGTTTGTTAAAATTTTGTTACATCCAGAGATGTGTTACGTTAAGAACTTCCCGACCAAGGTTGGTTTTTATTGCGATCAACCTTCGACTCAAGGTGGTGAAACACCACTGGCAGATGCCCGACAAATTCTCAAAGAAATTCCAGGTGATATTGTCAAAATATTTGAAGATAAAGGAATCATTTACCACCGTAATATGTTGCATCTTGGCTCTCTGCGGAAATTGTTTGGCAAGGCCCTGTCGCCGCTAAATGCATCTACCTGGAATTATGCTTTTGAAACTGATAACAAAGAAGACGTCGAAGACGCTTGTAGAAGATTCGGCCAATCCTACACCTGGAACAGGGATCAATCCTTAACCACCGAGGCCAGGGTCAACGCTATCCAGAAACACCCGGAAACATCTGAGGAAGTCTGGTTTAACACCATACATTTTTTCATTCACGAAAAATATATGTTTGGCAAATACCTGGGTCCTGTTATTCGGCTTTTTAGAAAATTAACTGGTGAAAAATTTGAAGTTTTCTTTGGTGATGGTAAGGTCATTCCGTCCTCAATAAAAAAACAGGTACTGGAAATAATTGACAAAAACACATGGGCGTTTCAATGGCAAAAAGGTGATGTTTTAATAATTGATAATTATCTTTGTATGCATGGTAGAAACCCTTACGCCGGCTATAGAAAAATCTACGCCGGCCTCATTGGTAAGCCTTAAATAAGGAGAGAACTCGTGAGCCTGGACAAGATTATTAGTGATTATGAATCCTACCATAAGGATCCCTTGAATATTAAAATTCATATAATCTGTGTGCCACTCATTATCTTGAGTGTTGTTGGTATACTCAATGCCATACCTGTAGCCTGGGGCCCGGTACGCATCGGTCATGTCGTTTGCTTTCTGTATTTTAGCTATTATATTTTTTTCGCAAGGCCTTATCTACTTTCGTGCTTTACATTGTTTGCGGTTCTAATCGCAGCAGATTTTCTGCTAGCAAAACTCCCAAGCCAATTATATTTATCTATTAACGTTTCTATTTTTGTTGTTTGCTGGATATTACAGTTTTGGGGACATAAAAAAGAAGGCAATAAACCAGCGTTCATTGATAATAAAGAAACCGCTATTCACTCAACTTTTATGGCCCCGATTATGGTCATTCGGCATATTAAGAACCTTGTTTAGGGCGTGTTGCAAATTGTTGTGGGGATTTAAAAACTCAAAAGGAAGCATACTGGCTGAACTTGCCTTGATTAGATAAATTTTGTTTTTTAGACAATCCTATAGTTCTAACTGCAAACCAGTAGATCTAACAAGCTGGAAGTATGTTTTTTACAACTGTCTGGGCATCCATGGAGTATGAGTTTCCAAGATCACCAACTTCCTGTGTATCGGCCAGGATGTTGTCAGATATATATTTCGCAATAGTGAGCTGATCACCCATATATGTTTTCAATGAATCAATATCTCTTACCTCTGTTGCAGTGTTCAGAGAATAGATACCAATTTTAGTATTGTCTTCAAACGCCTTAATCTGAATATTGACAATCTGTTCCAGGCTTTCAACAGCCAGGCCGTTTAGCTCTATAACAGGGTTTACCAACTGTTCAAATATATAACTCATTGCATATCTCCAAAAACAAATTAAGATAAAATTTTACACTATAGAATGTTGCAATGCAACAATATTGCCCGGTAGTCTATGGCTTTTCCAACCAGGGACAAAACAAAAAACTTTATTGTGTTATTACAATCGCCTTGCCTTCGCCCCTGGGATCACTGGCGGCGAACACCTGGTTGATTTTTTTATCCCATAAGATTGCCTGCATGTTTCCATAGCGTCGATTCTTTTCCTTTAAAACATGGCCACGTTTTTCAAGGGCGCGTTGCTGTAAAAATCTAAGCCCACCTTTTTCAAACTGTACTTCATCCGGAAGATACTGATGATGATAACGTGGAACCGAGACCCATGAATTTGGAAGATTGCCATCAGCAAAATCAAGAATAGCAAGTAACACCATGCTGATAATTCGACTGCCCCCTGGTGTGCCTAATATACCTACCCTGTCATCAGACTCGATAAAAGTTGGTGACATACTCGAGAGCGGGCGTTTGCCTGCTTCGATGGCATTCGCCTGATCGCCCACCAGACCATAGGCATTCGGGATCTGTGCCTTCGCAGAAAAATCATCCATTTCATTATTCAACAATATGCCGGTTCCCGGAACAACATAGCCTGATCCAAAAGGTAAATTTACACTAAGAGTTGCCGCGACCCGGTTACCTTCTTTATCAATCACAGAAAAATGTGTCGTATTTGTACCGCTTTGTTGCGAAACAGGAATGTCTCCCAATACTGAGCTCGGTGTTGCTTGATTCAGATCGATGGTCACGGCAAGCCCGTCAAGGTAGTCTTTATCTAATAATCTTTGCTGGGAAATTTCAGTAAAATCCGGATCGCCAAGATATGCAGCACGATCTCTGTACGCACGTCGCATAGCTTCAATAACAAGATGCTTCCTTTCTATATCATCGGTATTACTTAAATCAAAGCCTTCAAGCATGGCTAATGCCTGCGCCAATACAATGCCACCGGACGAAGGGGGAGGCGCCGAGATTATGCGTAAATTTTTATAATGACCGACAACAGGTTCACGTTCGATGATACGATAATTTGATAAATCCTGTGAACTCCATATGCCACCTTTATGACGAACATTCTTGATTATCCACGAAGCCCTGCCGCCCGTGTAAAAATAGGCAGAACCATGTGCTGCAATTTGTTTTAAAGTCTTGGCCAGATCTTTTTGAATAATTTGGTAACCCAGATTCGGAACCTGATTACCTTCAAGAAAGATTGCCGCAGTTGATGGAAATGACTGCATAATTTTCAATCGATAATTTGCCAGCTTTCGATACCGCTCGGTGACAGGAAATCCCTCTTCGGCGTATTTGATGGCCGGCGCCAATGTTTCTTTTAAAGATAAGCGACCATATTTTTTGGCAAGATACTCCAGCCCTGCAGGCACCCCGGGGATCCCGGCAGCTTTTGGCCCATTGATGGATGCGCCTTTAATGACGTCGCCATTTTTGTCCAGATACATGTTCTTGCTTGCCTCTGATGGCGCAACCTCTCGTCCATCAACCATAGTTTGTCGACCATCCTCTGCACGATGTAATAACCAGAAGCCACCACCGCCCAGACCTGAGCCATAAGGTTCAACAACGGCGAGTGCAGCAGTGATTGCTACGGCAGCATCAAAGGCATTACCACCGGCGCCAAGAATCTCTACGCCTGCATCAGTTGCATAAGGATGTGCTGTGGCTATTGCTGCATTGGGTGGAGTTTGTGCATTGCCTGTGATTGCAATCAGCAAGCATGATACGAAAAGTGAATATCGATAAACGATTTTCATTAAGTAAAATTATTTCTTTTTATTTATGTTTTTGCTTCAGGGCTGTTAGAACATCTTCGTGTACAAACTCACTAACATCTCCGCCCAGAGATGAGATTTCCCTGACCAGGCTGGATGAGATAAAGCTTAGATGTTCGGCCGGCCTTAAGAAGATAGATTCAGCATCTTTATACAGACTTCTGTTCATGCCGGCCATTTGAAATTCGTAGTCAAAATCAGCCGCAGCCCGGATACCTCGTACAATCACCTTTGCATCCAGATCACGGGCAATATCTGTCACCAGTTTGTCGAAATGACATACCTCGACATTTTCCAGTGATGATAATACGGTCTTTGCCAGCTCCATTCTTTCATCTGTTGAAAATAATGTTTGCTTGCTGGTACTGTCCGCGACGGCAAGAAATACTTTGTCAAAGAGCCTGGCGGCACGAGAAATAATATCGACATGACCATGCGTAATAGGATCAAACGTACCCGGATAGATGGCTGTTATTTTCATTGAATCAGTCTGCTAATGTTTTTAACAAGGTATAGTGTACCTGACCCGCTTTCGCTTGTTTAATCACTTCGACATTTTTTTCTGCTTGCCAGACATTTTCACTCTCAACATAGATCAAGGTTTGCTTGCCGACACATCCGGATTTAGCCAAAGCGGGCAGACATTGTTCAATCATATTTTTACCGAAAGGCGGATCCAGAAAGATAATATCAAAGACCTGATCTGCGGTTTTTATCCATTGCAGGGCATCCGCCTGCTGCACAACAATCTCGTCAGCATCCAGCATCTTGACTGATTCACGCAGGGTTTCTACAGTTTTCCTGTCTTGCTCGATAAGTACCGAACTGGCAGCCCCACGGGACACCGCCTCTATCCCCAATGCCCCTGAGCCAGCAAACATATCCAGGCAGTTCGCGCCGTGAATAGTGGCCTGTAACCAGTTAAACAGGGTCTCTCTTATCCGATCCGGTGTTGGTCGCAATCCCTGTGCATCTGACACCGGTATTTTTCGTCCACGCCATTTACCACCGATGATACGAACCTTACCCGCCTGCTTCAGCTCGAACCTCCAGCCGCTTTTACTTTTTGGCCCTGGTCTTCTACTACAGGCTCAACGGCCCTGTTTTTTTCTGACTCGCTCTCAACTGGTTCAGGTCCAACCATCACCGTAACAAATTTATCCGGTGACAGCCTCCGCTTAAAGGCATCCTTGATTTGATCAACAGTTACTGCATTAACCCTGGCATTGAATGTTTCAAGATAATCTTTGGGCAAGTCATAAAATCCAATCATGGCAATATAGCCAATGATCTTGCTATTGCTGGACAACCTTAAGGGAAAACCGCCGGTTATGTTTTTCTTTGAAGCTTCCAGCTCGGCCTCAGTCGGCCCATTGTCGATAAATAGTTTCAGTTGCTCTTGCAACACCGAGAGTGCTTCTTCTGTCTGATCTGTGCGGGTTTGTAGACTGGCTTTAAAGGGCCCTTTTTCACGCATGGGAGAGAAATAACTGTTGGCGCTGTAAGATAGTCCGCGTTTTTCGCGAATCTCTTCGAACAGCCTGGAGACCATACCGCCACCGCCCAACACATGGTTACCCACATAGAGTGGAAAATAATCCGGATCCCCACGCTTTAGTCCCGTCTGTCCCAGCAGGACATGGGTCTGCGTTGAAGGATGATCAATCTGTATGATCGCAGCTTCTTCCAGCACTTGCACTGCCGGGATCGACTGAGGCTTTTTACCGGCTGGAAGATCCTTAAGCAATTTTTCAACCATTAGCTTCGCCTGTTTTTTTGTTAAATTACCGACAATGGCTACGGTCGCATTTTTTGTAACGTAATAGTCTTTATGAAAATCAACAACGTCACTACGCTGCAAAGCAGAGACACTTTCTTCGGTGCCTGAACTCGGAACGGCATAGGGATGCCCCTTAAAAACTTCGGCAAAAAATGCATCATTTGCCAATGCCCCGGGAGATTGTTGTTTGCTGCGAATACCAACCAGTGTCCTGTTTTTCTGCCGCAGCAAAGCATCTTCGGGAAAATCAGGCTTTACTAATACGCGCGCAAGATTTTCCAGAGCGGGAGCCAGTATTGCCGGCTCGGACAGACTACGCAGACTAACCATAGCAGAGTCATAACCCGCACTGGCTCCATAATTGGCACCCAGCTTATCAAAACCCTGACTAATTTGATTGGCCGTGAGCCCACCGGCACCTTCATCCAGTAAACCATTTGTCAGCCCGGCCAATCCGGCTTTATTGCCGTTACGCGCACTACCTGCATCAAAGATAATCTGAATATCCACGATGGGCAGTTCTGTTGCTGCAACAAAATAAACACTGGCACCTTTTTCTGATTGCCAGGTTTGTATATCCGGTGCCGCCTGAACATAAGGCGACATAATATAAGATGACAAAAACAACAGAATGCCTGAAATCCTAATGACCATGACCAGACCCTCCTGCTGCTGCCCGTCTTGGTGTACTGTCCAAAGGCTGGGGATCAAGTACCGCAACGGTCAATCGATCTTCCTGTAAATATTTTTTTGCAACTGCCTGCACCTGTTCCGCTGTGACTGCCTGAATAGATGCGACATATTTATCTGCTTCTTTCCAGGACAGGCCGACGGTCTCAAATATACCTATTACCATTGCCTGATAAAAAACAGAATCACGCTCATAGACATCATTGGATACAACCTGCGCCTTGATGCGTTGTAGTTCGCTATCGCTGACCAGACTGTTCTTTAGTTTTTCAATCTCTTCGTTCACTGCGGTTTCAAGTTGGGCCACAGTATGATCTCTGGCAGGCGTGCCGCTGATTGTAAACAGGTTATCAAGCCGTGCTGAAAAATTGTATCCTGCTCCCACTGAGCTGGCGACTTCCTTGCCGCGCACCAGGTTGCTGGCAAAACGCGCACTGCCGCTACCACTCAAAATACTGGCCAACACCTCCAGCGCATAGGGCTCCCATACCGTCCCCTGTTCCTGATTATCCAGGGCCGTCTTTAACACCGGAACCTTATAGGCCATCAGTAGATAAGGTAATTCTGCAGGCCGTTTAACGGTGATACGTTTAATCCCGCTTTGAACAACTTCCGG
>QNEM01000043.1 GCA_003645215.1 Gammaproteobacteria bacterium | reverse complement strand
TCATAGATCACCTTCCGTTGATCATTGGCGACATCATCATATTCAAGCAGATGTTTTCTTATATCAAAGTTATGTGCTTCAACTTTTTTTTGCGCATTTTCAATTGCTCGACTTACTAATCCTGACTCTATTGCCTCACCATCTTCCATGCCAAGTTTTTGCATCAGAGATGAAACCCTGTCCGAAGCAAATATACGCATCAGGTTATCTTCCAGTGAAAGATAAAACCGACTGGAACCTGCATCACCCTGACGACCAGAACGACCTCTTAGCTGGTTATCAATGCGTCTAGATTCATGCCGCTCCGTACCGATAATATGTAAACCACCACTGGCAATCACTGCCTCGTGTCTTTTATCCCAGGCTTCTTTTACTTTCTTGATTTCGGAATCATTAGCTTCATCTAATTTCTTGAGCTCAGCTTCCAGATTGCCTCCAAGCACGATATCTGTACCACGACCGGCCATATTGGTAGCAATAGTAACAACGCCAGGCATTCCCGCCTGTTCAATGATCTCTGCTTCTCTCTCATGTTGCTTGGCATTAAGTACCTGATGTTCAACTTTACCTTTTTTCAGTAAATCAGACAGATACTCAGATACTTCAATTGAAGCAGTACCCACAAGTACGGGCTGACCCCTGTCCCTGCAATCCTTGATATCACCGATGATTGCATCAAATTTCTGATTGGCCTTGAGAAATACTGCATCACTTGCATCATCACGAACCATTGGCATATGGGTAGGGATGACAACCACTTCCAGTCCATATATGTCCTGAAATTCAAATGCTTCAGTATCTGCAGTACCTGTCATTCCTGACAGCTTTTTATACAATCTGAAATAATTCTGATAGGTAATTGAAGCCAGTGTCTGATTTTCATTTTGAATCGGCACTCCTTCCTTGGCCTCTATTGCCTGATGTAGTCCATCTGACCAACGCCGTCCTGACATTGTCCTGCCGGTGAATTCATCAACGATAACGATCTCATTGTCCTTGACGATATAGTCAACATCTTTCTGAAACAGGACATGCGCCCTCATGGCAGCATTCAGGTGGTGCAGTACGCTGATATTTACGGGGTCATACAAGCTCTGCTCCGACCCAATTATTTTTTCAGCTTTTAATAGTGTCTCAAGATACTCATTACCTTCTTCTGTCAGATATGCCTGTTTCGATTTTTCGTCAACACTAAAATGGCCTGGACCATCTTCTTCTTCCTGTTTTTTTAATCTGGGGATTACCTTATTGATACTGACATACAAATCTGATCTGTCATCGACAGCCCCGGATATAACCAGGGGAGTTCTTGCCTCATCAATCAAGATAGAATCTACTTCATCGACGACTGCATAATTTAATTCTCTCTGAACACGACCTTCCCTGTTGAATGCCAGGTTATCTCTCAAATAATCAAAGCCGAACTCGTTGTTGGTGCCATAGGTGATATCAGCAGCATAGGCATCACTACGATCTTCCTGGCTGATACCCGTGTAAATAACACCTGTTCTCAGGCCAAGAAATTCGTAGATATGATTCATCCACTCGGAATCGCGCTTTGCCAGATAATCGTTAACAGTAATCAGATGAACACCTTTGCCGCTCAAGGCATTAAGGTATACAGGTAATGTTGCGACCAGGGTCTTACCTTCACCAGTTCGCATCTCGGAAATTTTCCCTTGATGTAAGACCATGCCACCAACCAGCTGCATATCAAAGTGTCGCATGCCGAGTGTTCTCTTTCCTGCCTCCCTGACCAGGGCAAAGGCCTCAGGCAACAGATCATCAAGATTTTCTCCCTGTGCGATTCGATCACGAAATTCTGCAGTTTTCAGGGGGAACTCATGATCCTGCAAGGCAATAAATTGCTCTTCCAATCCATTAATTTTATCTACAACTTTGCGTAATATTTTAAGAACACGCTCATTGCGACTTCCAAATATTTTTCTAAATAAACCAGTAACCATTGTGATATTTTTTTAAGCTCTACGAATAGCCGCTTCAATTGCCTAACGTGTTAGACATTATGAACGACCAGGATGATATGTTAATTTATTGAAACAAACTTTCTAGGATTGACATGCCTGCCATTATGTACAACTTCAAAGTGTACATGTGGCCCGGTTGAACGCCCTGATGAACCCATTACTGCAATATTTTGTCCTTTCTCCACCTTGTCACCAACAACAACCAGATTCTTTTTGTTATGGGCATAGCGGGTGACATACCCATTGCCATGGCTAATCTCTATCATATTGCCATAACCTGAGTGCCTGCCTGACCAGGTAACGATCCCGGCAGCAACAGATGACACATTTGAACCGGCTCTTCCTGCGAGATCGATTCCCTCATGAAAATCTTTTTTGCCTGATATTGGGTCAGTCCGCCATCCAAATAATGATGATGTCCAGCCACCGGTAACAGGACTTCCTTCCGGCAGAATTTGCGCCTGAACATTACTATCCAGCAACATGGACTCCATCGCCGCAAACTTCTCACTTCTATCTTCAATCTTTTGACTGACAGCCTGTAATTCTTCAACAAAATCAATCACACCCAAAGAATTCTGTTCTGACACCATCAGCGGTCCACCCAGCCCCGGTAGTTCCAGCATGTTAAATTCTGTTTCCGACATATTGGCAATATCAATAAGACGTGAACCCAGTGCATCGAGCCTGAGCAAATGGGCTTGCAAGGTACTTAAGCGTGCAGATAAGGCATCAAGATTTTTCACCGCATTATTCTTCGCAGTATCAATATTGACTTGTTGCTTTTCAATTTCGTGCTTCCAGTAATTTTCCCTTTGGGCACCCAGTTCTGAATACGATACCTCTGCCTGACTGGTGGCGATTTCACTCCCAATATGGAAAGTGCCAACAACCAGTGTCAGAAATAATAGTCCGACAAACAGCCCCCCCAACAGACCTACAGGCAGTCTGAAAGTCCTGTTTCGACTATTCGATACTAATATGAGTTCCATTTAATATTATATTTCTCTATTATCAAATTATGTCTGGCTCAAAAAGTCCAAAAATTCAAAATCCTAAAACCCGAAACCTCAAAACCCGTCAATTTAACCAGCTTATCAGTTCCAATAAGCAACTGAACAAACTGTATACACACGCCAAGGATATTTGTGCGCTTAATGAAAAGCTGCACAATTATCTTGCTCCTTCTCTAAGCAGTCACTGTACTGTCGGCAACTACTCTGCTGATACCCTGATTATCAATGCTGACACATCCGCCTGGGCTTCTAAATTACGCAACCGCATTCCTGATATTCTTGATTACGCCAGGCACGAATGTGGACTGAGTAATATAATATCTGTCCGTATCAGGGTTTCTCCAAACCAAAACAATACTACTTATTCATCACTTCCCGGCACCAGACCGGCCAGAAAGGCTTCCCTTTCAAAAAAATCTGCAGAATTCATTGAAAGCGTCGCAACTTCCATTGAAGACCCTGCACTCCGGGAATCTATTCTTAAAATCAGCAAAAATACCAAAGAACTTTGAAAATCTTATGGTTATTATGATGCAGTGATAGGCTGCATAAAAGAGATGGGCAAATCTACCTCATCTTCAAAACTTACCAGTTCCCATGCTGATTCTCTGGCTAATAATTCTCTCAGCAATATATTATTCAGTGCATGCCCGGATTTAAACCCGGTAAATGAACCTATCAGGCTATGTCCAAGCAGATATAAATCACCGATTGCGTCTAGTATCTTGTGCTTCACACACTCGTCTTCATAACGCAACCCGTCTTCATTCAAAATTCTGTAATCATCAACAACCACAGCATTGTCCAGGCTACCACCTAATGCCAGGTTATTTTCTCGCAATAACTCAACTTCCCGCATAAACCCGAATGTTCTGGCACGACTCACTTCCTTTACATAGGAAGTAGTTGAGAAATCAATCTCGGCCTTACAATTATCTTCATGGAACATTGGATGATCAAACTCGATGGTGAAACCAACTTTAAATCCTTCGAACGGTTCAAACATAGCCCACTTGTCACCATCCTCAACCCGGATTTTTTCCTTGATGCGCATAAAACGCTTCGGTGCATTTTGTTCTTCTACGCCTGCCGACTGGATCAGGAAAACAAATGGCCCGGCACTACCATCCATGATTGGGACTTCATCAGAACTGAGATCAATATAGGCATTGTCTATGCCAAAGCCAGCCAGTGCGGATAAAAGGTGTTCAACAGTTGAGATTTTGACATCGCCTTTCATCAGAGACGTGGACAACATCGTATCGCCAACATTATCCGGTTTTGCTTCAATTTCGACAGGATCATCAAGGTCAATTCGACGAAATATAATCCCGGCATTTACAGGTGCAGGCCGTAGCGTCAGAATAATTTTCTTACCCGTGTGCAGACCGACACCGGTAGCACGGATGACATTTTTAAGCGTTCTTTGCTTAATCATTGATTATATTAGCCTTTTTTTTATTTCTGCCCCTGATTTCCCCAAATATTACTCATTACCGACTATAAGTTACCGCCTATAAATTTCAGGAACAGGCTAGCTGCGTATAGTATCAGGCAAACATAGGGTTTATCAATCCGCTTGACGCCTCAAAAAGGCAGGTATATCCAGATATTCCGAGTCATTTTCGACATTATTCGGGTCTGTTTCCTGATCTTTGTTGCGCATCACCGTTGGCCGATCAAACTCTTTATAGTCACCCACCGCGACATTCTGTACCAACTGGACCCTTGCCGCTTCTTCTCTGGCGATTTGACCCAAACCAGTGGCGACAATCGTGACTCTCATTTCACCACTCATATCAGGGTCAATGACAGTGCCAACTACAACAGTCGCGTTATCAGAAGCAAATTGTTTGACTGTATTACCCACCTCGTCAAACTCACCAATAGTCATATCCATTCCCGCAGTGATATTCACCAGAATACCTCGAGCACCAGAGAGATTGACGTCTTCGAGTAAGGGACTGGAGACTGCAGTTTCGGCAGCAACAGCTGCACGATCTTCACCCTGCGCCTTACCCGAACCCATCATCGCCATTCCCATCTCAGACATGACTGTTTTAACATCTGCAAAATCGACATTAATCAAACCTGGACAGGTAATCAATTCTGCAATCCCCTGTACCGCACCAAGCAGAACATCATTGGCAGCACCGAATGCATTCAACAGACTGATATCACGACCCAGGACAGCCAGTAATTTTTCATTGGGAATCGTAATCAGAGAATCCACAAATTGTCCGAGTTCCTCAATACCCTCATCTGCAATTTTTGCTCGCCTTTTACCTTCGAATAAAAATGGTCGTGTCACAACTGCGACAGTCAGAATCCCCATCTCTTTTGCCACCTGTGCCACAATCGGTGCTGCTCCGGTTCCGGTGCCGCCACCCATTCCAGCAGTGATGAAAACCATATCTGCACCTTCCAGAAGATCCATAACTCGATCTCTGTCTTCAAGCGCAGCCTGGCGACCTATATCCGGGTCGGCTCCGGCACCCAGGCCTTTGGTAATATTCCTTCCCAATTGCAATGAAGTTTTTGCAGCAGAATTATTCAGTGCCTGTGCATCTGTGTTGGCACAAATAAATTCCACTCCCTCAATACAGCCTGACAGCATATGCTGCACGGCATTCCCACCACCACCACCAACGCCAATGACCTTGATAACGGCAGCCTGATTGTCAGTATCTACAAATTCAAACATGGCATAACCTCCTCATCTAAAAAATTAATCTCTAAAAATAATTTCTGAAAATAACCTGCTAAAAATTCCTCGTTAAAAATTACCCTGAAACCAGCTCTTCATTCTTTCCCAAAGACCTGCATTCGCCTTTAATGGTGAAAAACCTTCCTGCATCTGTTTGCGCCCGAATAACAATAAGCCAACACCAGTTGAGTAAATCGGGTTCTTCACTACGTCGACCAATCCTGCAACATGTTGCGGCATTCCTAACCTCACAGGCATGTGAAATATTTCTTCCGCAAGTTCAACCACACCTTCCATCTTTGAGCTACCACCAGTAAGTACCACGCCGGCAGCAATCAAATCCTCAAAACCACTTCGCCGAAGTTCTGCCTGAACCAGGGTGAATAATTCCTCATAGCGTGGCTCAACTACTTCGGCCAATGTCTGTCTTGCTAATCGACGTGAGGGTCGTTCTCCGACACTGGGGACATCAATCGTTTCTTCAGCATTTGCCAGTTGCGTCAAGGCACAGGCATATTGCACCTTGATGTCTTCAGCATGTTGCGTCGGTGTCCGTAGTGCGACGGCGATATCGTTTGTCACTTGATCCCCGGCAATGGGGATCACTGCTGTATGGTGTATCGCGCCATCAGTAAATACAGCGATATCAGTCGTGCCACCGCCGATATCAACCAGGCATATACCCAGTTCTTTTTCATCTTCCGTTAATACTGCATAACTTGAGGCAAGCTGCTCAAGAATCACATCATCAACCTCAAGCCCACAACGTCGTACACACTTGATGATGTTTTGTGCCGCACTGACTGCCCCGGTCACCATGTGTACCTTCGCTTCCAGCCTGACCCCGGACATGCCAATCGGTTCCTTGACACCTTCCTGATGATCAATCACAAATTCCTGTGGCAGGATATGCAGGATTTTCTGATCTGCAGGGATGGCGACAGCGCGTGCGGCATCAATCACACGATCAACATCACCAATCGCAACTTCATGATCCCGAATTGCTACAATTCCGTGAGAATTGAGACTACGGATATGACTGCCTGCGATACCTGCGAATACAGAATGTATTTCACATCCCGCCATCAATTCAGCTTCTTCTACGGCGCGTTGAATAGAATGAACCGTGGATTCGATATTAACCACCACTCCTTTCTTGAGACCTCGAGATCGGCTCGAGCCCAGACCAATAATCTCGATCTCATCATTGGAAATTTCACCAACAATCGCGACCACTTTTGAGGTCCCGATATCCAGACCAACGATAAGATTCTTATCCATCTTTTTCGTCATTATTATTTAACTCCACTCTTAATATGTTTAGTGGTGGGTTGCTTCCAACGTACAGCAAAACCATTGGTATAACGCATATCAATCTCCCTGGCCTGAGATGATTTTTCACCCAGATTATTTATAACAACATTCACAAACCGTTCGATCCGGTTCTCAAAATCTCTTCTGCCTAGCACTACACTGAGCCCGTTCTGCAACTCAAATTTCCATGCACGCCGTTGATTCATCTGTAAATTCACCACCGGCAAACCATAAGTTTGTTTTAACAATTTAAATCGTTCCAACAATAATTCCTGTGATTCTTCAGGCCCTTCAAGCAACGGTAAACCCCTGGGAAAAGAATCCTTCTCTGGTGAAAAATAATGGCCCTGATCATTCAACAGACCGGTTCCATTCCACCTGACAATAGCTGTTTGTTCATTGACGATAACCCTTAAACCATCCGGCCAGACTCTATGTACTGACACATCATTCACCCATGGCAATGCTATTAATACGTTTCGTATCGCTGCGACATCGATATTAAAAAATCCACCTCTTACCTTGTCAGTGACCAACTCCTGCAAACGCAAGGTATCAAGCCGCAGAAACTCCCCTTCAATATGAACCTGTCTGATTGGAAGCGTTGCCGGTTTCATCATCCATACAAAAACTGTAACAATCACAGTCACCACCAACACAGCCATCAATCCACCAAGCAGATTATTGCTGTAATCAGAACGATCTTGCTTATCAAAATCGCCGCCAGTATTTCCGTTCATTGTCAGTATCGCTTGCATAAATAATTGTCCACCAATCTCACAAACTGGCCGCCAGTATTTTTAAGGTTAAATCGTCAAAACTCATGCCCACCTGCTTTGCAGACATGGGCACCAGACTATGACTGGTCATACCCGGAATTGTATTCACTTCTATCAGCCATGGTTTGCCTTCAGCATCCAACATGAAATCAACACGTCCCCAACCACTGGCGTCCAATGCTTTAAAAGCTGCATATGCCAACTTGCCTAAATCATTTTCAACATCAGCATCAAGTCCACAGGGGCAATGGTATTGTGTTGTATCAGCAAGATATTTGGCATCGTAATCATAAAATTCTCTCGGCGTTTCCAGTCTGATCATAGGCAAGATTTCTTCACCCAGGACTGGAACGGTATACTCGTTTCCTGTAATCCATGACTCAGCCATCACCCTCGCATCATATTCACGCGCCTGTCGCCAGGCACTTTCCAGTTCACCTGATTCCTTGACCTTGCTGGCACCATAACTCGAACCTTCCCTGACAGGTTTAACGATCAACGGCAGACCCAGATATTCAACAACAGCTTGCCAGTCAGAATGTTCATTTAATTCAACAAACGCTGGTGTAGGTATTTCAAGGCTTTGCCAGATTCGCTTACTCCTGCACTTATCCATTGCCAGGGAAGAACCGAGTACACCACTACCTGTGTAAGGTATTTCCAGAGTATCCAGTAAACCCTGCATCAAACCATCTTCACCTCCCCGTCCATGTAAAGCGATAAACACACGATCAAAATTTCCTGTTGCCAGTTGCGTCATCAAATCTTCTCGAGGGTCAACAATGTGTGCATCAACGTTTTGCCTTTGCAGAGCTTCAAAAACTGCCTGCCCACTCTGCAGGGAAATTTCCCGTTCAGCAGATGAGCCCCCCATCATTACGGCCACCTTTCCAAATTGCATTGTCTTTTCAACACTCGTCATACCTTTTTGTCTTCACCAACAATTCTGACTTCAGGGACAAGATCAACTCCATGATCAAGCTTCACTTTTTTCTGAATCATTAATATCAATGACTCAATATCCCCGGCAGTTGCGCCTCCTGAGTTAATGATAAAATTTGCATGTTTTTCCGAGACTACAGCGTTACCGATTGATTCACCTTTAAGCCCACTGACTTCTATTAATCTCGCCGCATAGTCACCCTCAGGGTTGCGAAATACAGAACCACAACTTGCCTTGCCTGTCGGCTGGCTTTCTGCCCGCTTATTTAACAATGTCTGTATCCGTTCTGAACCTTTCGTATCTTCAGCACCAGAAAGTAGTAACTCTGCAGAGATAAACCACTCATCCTCAGGCAAATCCACATACCGGTAAGCTGTCTCAAATTCTGATGCATCTCTTTTAATTCGCTGCCCCTGTCTGTTGACGGTTTCAACACTGCGAACTATGTTCCAGGTTTCTCCGCCAAATGCTCCTGCATTCATTGCCAGGGCACCACCCATGGTTCCTGGAATACCCGCCAGGAATTCCCCACCTGCGAGGCCGGCCTTTACACTCATTCGTGCAACCTTCGCACAGGCAACCCCGGCACCAACATGCATACTGGTGTCATCGTAAACATGTAAATCATTCAATACTCCTGAGAGTGCTATTACTGTTCCTTTCAGCCCTCCATCGCGCACCAGAAGGTTGCTACCCAGACCTAGCCAGAAAACAGGTTCATGCTCCGGTATCTGCTGCAGAAAAGAACAGAGGTCATCAACATCAGCCGGTTTAAAATAACACTCGGCCTGACCACCCGTTCTCCAGGAAATATGTTTTTCCATGGGCTCGTTCAGCTTCATGACACCGCGAACTTCGATATCCTGCTGACCACTTTTTTTCGAATACCCTTTATTCATAAGTTCAGTGACATCAAGTGCCAATATTGCGGGCAAATTTGATGCTTCATAAAATTGTTTTGTTTCACCTGGCACCTTGTTTTCTCAATTGTTTTCTCAAATGTTCTCTCAATTACTTCACTTATCCATATTGCTGTTGCAAATTTGCGGATACCGCACCAACATTTCCTGCACCTAACACCAGTAACAAATCATTTTCTTCAACAAGATTTTCCAATAATCGTGGTATTTCTTCTTGTTGCTCAACGAAAATGGGCTCAACCTGTCCTCTCTGGCGAATTGCCCGACACAGTGATCGACCATCAGCACCAGCAACAGGGGGCTCGCCTGCGCTGTATATATCCATTAATAGCAACTTGTCAGTTTCTGCAAGTACCTGGCAAAAATCTTCAAACAGATCTCTGGTTCTTGTATAACGATGTGGCTGGAAAATAACGACAATCCGCTTATCAGGCCATCCTTGCCGAACAGCCTCTAATATTGCATTAATTTCACGGGGATGATGTGCATAATCATCGATAAGCAGAACCTTATTGTCCTGGATACTTATTTCACCGAGAACCTGACAGCGTCTGCTAATACCCTGGAATTCAGCAAGTGCAGTAATAATTGATTCATCGGCAACACCCACTTCATGTGCCACAGCAATTGCCGCCAGTGCATTTAAAATATTGTGTTTACCCGGCAGGTTTAATTTCACCTGCAGCCATTCTTTTTTATCTTCACGTGAAACCTGGAAACAACTCTGCTGTCCTTCATGATGAACGTCATGTGCAAAGTAATCTGCATCTGCATCAAAGCCATAGGTTTTAAAAGGTTTCAGAATATTCCCCATAATTTTTCTGACACCTGCATCATCCAGGCAGATAACGGCCAGGCCATGGAAAGGCAGGTGATGAAGAAACTCAATAAAATTGTCTTGCAGACAACCTATATCACCGCCATAGGTTTCAAGATGGTCCGCATCAACATTGGTCAGGATCGCAATCGTCGGTTGTAGATGTAAAAATGAGGCATCACTTTCATCCGCCTCAGCAACCATATATTTTCCTGCTCCCAGGC
>QNEM01000042.1 GCA_003645215.1 Gammaproteobacteria bacterium | reverse complement strand
TCTGCTCTAATTGGAATAGTCTTTAGTAAAGGATGTTCAGGTCTGTAAAGGATAAATGCTGCATCAAGACGTTCAGAAATAACACCTCCAATTAACTCGTCTGAGGTTTCTTCAACAAATTTAAATTCACAACCTTCAAGATTGTTTTGTATTTCTTGAATCACAGATGGAAGAAAATATGACATAGCCGCACTTGAATAGCCGAATCTGAGAATAGCAGATTGACCAGAAGCTATCTTTTGGGTGTGATGTGCAGTTTCATGTAAATCACTAAATAATATAGGAAGTTTGTAATAAAGAAATTCTCCTGCTGCAGTTAATTTAATTCTTCGTTTTTGACGATCAAATAATTGGCAACCCAGTGCTTCTTCTAGTTGTGCAATCTGACGAGATAATGCCGGTTGGGCAATATGTAGATTATCTGCAGCTTTCCTGAAACTCAGTTCATCTGCAATAGCCATGAATGAACGAAGGTGCCGAAGCTCAAATCTAAACTGATAACTGTTCGATATCATATGAGCGATATTCTATATTGGACGGATATCAATAGTCTAATGATAATTCATGCCCATCAGACATATGTACTGGTATAAACCAAATTAAGGAGAATTATTATGAGTAATACATTCAAGATTAGAAACACATGGCCAATTATCTTATTTGCCCTGATGTTTTTATTTAATTCATCATTATTGCAAGCTGAGGACGTTACAGGTGGACGTGCTGTTATTACCGCACTGAATTCTCAATGGAATAAGGCATTCAATAGTGGTGATCCTGAATCAGTGGCCGCGCTTTATAATGAAAATGCAATCTTATCGCCAGGTAACGGCGAAGTGCTCAAAGGCCGGATTGCAATAGAAGGTCTGTTCCGTAGTTTCATAGAGAATGGCGTCCATAATCACACCATAGAAATCATTAGTGTTCATCATGATGGCAATACGATGTACGAAGTTTCGAAATGGAGTGCCTATGGAGCGGAGAAAGACGGAACTAAACCAGTGTTTGGCGGAATTTTTGTCAATGTTTTCCAGATCGACTGTAACGGAGAATGGAAATCACATTTACACACTTGGAATACATCAAGTTAGACTCCCAAACTAAATCAATAGTAAATCAATAGGGTCAGTGTCGATTGATTGAAATGGCAGTATTAAGCGGACACTCAATACAATTAAAATGGTTCAGATATTATTCTGATACAATAATCTCACGATATGCCTCCATGCCCTTAGGCAACTCCCAGTCCAGGAGCTTAACGGCAGAAATTTTCGTCGGCTCATCTGACATAAAAAATACTGCCCTGAGACCATCTGTAAAGTAAAAATCATTTTCAGCATTGTAATGAGGATTGTCATATGTGGCAGGTTTATGACCTTTCACAAAACCAATTTGACGAACTTCCTGTCCTTGTAGAATATCCTGTAATAAATAAAACCGTGCATCGTCCATATCCGGATCTATAACATGAGTCGTCGGTGGCCTTAAACGGCCTGATAATTTAATACCATCGTCCCGACTTATCTGAGCAACCCAAACATGTTCACCATTGAAAGTCACTGGAGCCAACCACAATCTCATATGATTACGCTCGTCAATAATTGCGCGTGATTTCTGGAACGCAAGATCATGCTCTCTATTGAACATATAAAGTGGTGATATTGGTGCGTAGCGATAACGTGAACCAAAAATAAAAGCACTTATCATGCGTCTCAGAGATGAACCAGTTACAGGTGCCGTAACATCCCACTGCCGCGATATAAGCGCGGAACGCACTTTATTAAGATGTCCGACAAAAACAATGTTAATCGGATCTCCATATTGACCATTAATACTTTGAGCACAGCATGCCATTTTTTCCAGCCAATTCCGGAGACCCGCCTTATCTAACTCAACAAATTCAGCCTCAGAATAAATATTTTCTGGATCCAGATCGAAGTAGTCGTCTGGTAACCCAGGAACAGGAGCAACAATTGTGTGTTTTATAATTCTACTTGGGCTATGTAATTCAACGATAAAAGACTTCAATCCCTCATCGGCATGAGTATAGACAAAGCCACTAACCGTGTGCTGTGGAGGAATAAAATTAGGTATCTGATTTTCTACAAGTTGCGCATACAAATCTTTGTGAGAAATTTTGCCATATTTCGATATTCTCCTGGCGACTTCGAATGCTGGAAAATATTCACTATCTACACTTATTGGGAATAACCAGTTCGCTTCCTCGCTATTATTACTAATCTTAATCCACACAGCCTGAACACCAACATCGTTCAAAGGAGCCCCAAAAACTTCCTTACTTTCATTTCTGCCTAATGCGGCAGCTTCTATGATGATGTTATCGGATTCAAAGCGGGTGACCCGATCCAGATAATGGGTCTCATCATCATGAACTGGTCTATAAGTTGAACAACCTGAAAGCGTTGTAAAAATAGCTAGAAGCAGTACCACATAATAATGTGTTGTGGACTCAAGAATGTTGCGGAAATATAGAGCTAGCATTAATATTTAAATGAGATAAAAATTAGTAAAAAACCAAACATTAAATCAGTAAGAATCAATAGGGTCAGCGTCGATTGATTGAAATGGCAGTATTAAACAGACACTAATTATTATGTAATTCCAACGTCCCCACCAGATCAGAAATATTGTCTATTTCATGTTCATCCAGGTAATCCACAATACCCTGGTTAATCTTCGGGCATATTAATGGGTTGTAGAAAAGAGCTGTGCCAATGCCCACTGCGGCAGCACCCGCGATAATAAATTCCAGTGCATCTTTTGCCGAAGTAATGCCACCCTGACCTATGATCGGCACATTATGTTGTTTACTCACCTGATAGACTTTATGCACCATGAGCAGTGCTATAGGCTTGATGGCTGGTCCGGATAACCCTCCCTGATTATTGCCAATAACAGGCTGACGGTTTTCAATATCGATGGCCATACCCATCAGTGTATTGATGACGGCCAGTCCATCTGTCCCTGCTTCTATACAACGGCGTGCATTTTCGGCGATGTCTGTCTGGTTTGGTGACAGCTTGGTAATAATAGGTTTATCTGTTGCACGTCGACAAACTTCAACAACTCGAGCCGACATATCAGGATCATTGCCAAAGGCCACTCCCCCTTCCTTAACATTGGGGCAAGAGATATTAATCTCCATGGCATCAATCGGTGAGTCATCAAATATCCGGGTAATGGCCTCGTACTCTTCAACCGTTGAACCTGACAGATTGGCGATGAATCTAGTCTCCTCAAAATCCAGATTAGGCAGATAATCATTAACTACGACAGCAGATCCGGGATTCTGCAAGCCGATGGCATTCAGCATCCCCATGGGGGTTTCCATTACTCTATGTGGTGGATTGCCCAAACGCGGTTCCAATGTTGTGCCTTTCAGGCAGATGGCACCCACATCGGTATTGGAAAAGCCATTCACACGTGTATATTCTTCACCAAAACCGACGCAACCTGACAAGAGTACCTGTGGTGAACTAAAATTCATCCCACAGAAGTCTATCGCCAGTTTATTATTTAATTTTTTATCCATTTACTCTTTCATCTAGAGGCATGCTTTATGATTCATGTTGTTTTGTACGAGCCGGAAATCCCGCCCAATACCGGTAATATTATACGATTATGCGCCAATACCGGGGCACAATTACATCTGATTCATCCACTCGGGTTTGAACTAGATGATGCCAAACTATTGCGTGCAGGTCTTGATTATCATGAATGGGCTGATGTTCATGAGCACGATTCCCTGAATGCTTTTACTGAGTGTATCAAACCTGAAAAGATGTATGCCATTTCAACCCGGGGAAAGACCTTATATTCTGAAGCTGAATATCCCGATGATGTCGCATTATTATTTGGACCTGAAACCCGGGGTCTGCCCCAGTCATTTCTCGATGATCTGCCAGACAGTGATGTTCTCAGGTTACCCATGTTGCCCGATAGTCGCAGTCTTAATCTATCCAATGCGGCAGCGATATTTGTTTACGAGGCCTGGAAACAAAATAATTTCTTAATCTAATTCATGCCGTTGGTCGCGCATCAACAAAGCCTTGACTGCATCGCCTGGCAATATCTCACCATTCAACACCTTGCAAACTTGCTGGGTAATTGGCATTTCAATATTATTTTTTAGGGCCAGCTGATAGACCTCCTGTGAGGTCTTCATCCCTTCAATTGCCTGACCTATATTTTCACAGGCCTCGGCTACCGTGGATCCTTTGGCCAGCTCAAGACCAAACCTGCGATTGCGAGACTGATCATCAGTACAGGTGAGTATCAAATCACCCAGGCCAGTCAGGCCCATAAAGGTTTCCTGCCTGCCGCCCATGACAACGCCTAGCCTGATAATTTCTGCGAGGCCTCTAGTGATCAAGGCAGCACGGGTATTTGAACCAAATCCAAGGCCATCGGCAATACCTGCAGCAATCGCCATCACATTCTTTACTGCGCCACCCACCTCAACGCCGATGATATCGTCGTGTGTATAGGTCCTGAAAACTTCATTGTGGAATTTATCGGCAAACCAGGCGGCAGTTTCCAAGTCAGTTCCTGCAATTGTCACTGCTGTTGGCAAACCGGCAGCGACTTCCTTCGCAAAAGAGGGGCCCGACAATATGACTGTGCTGGCCTTATCTCCAAGACACTCTTCAACGACCTTATGATTCAGATATTGTGTACCGGGTTCCAGGCCTTTGCTGGTAAGGCATAGTTTTAACTTGTCTTCACCGTGCTTATCAATGATTTCAAGAATACTTCGCAAACCTGAACATGGAACAGCAAGCACTATCTCATTGCATTCATTGAGACAAGACTCCAGGTCATCCACCGGCAAAAGACCTTCTGGAAAACTTGCATCTGGAAGGTAACGCTTGTTGCAACCCTGTGCCTTTAACTCTGCAATATGCGAGCTGTCTCTTCCCCAGAGATAAACAGAATGACCATTACCAGCGAGCACCATTGCCAGGGCAGTCCCCCAGGAACCTGCACCAACAACAAGTATCGGTTTTTTCATTATCTACCTGTGCTCATTATCAGGTTCAAGATTTTATCCCGCCTAATCAAGTTTCAAAATTTCGAATCAATGTTTCGTTTCTGTTTCAGCAGATGCGTCTGGATTTTGTTCCTGCATTTGCTGCTGATATAAGGCTTCAAAATTGACCGGTGCAAGCAAGAGTTGTGGGAAACCACCCCGCGTGATCAGATCCGCAACGTGCTCACGTGCAAAGGGGAAAAGGATATTGGGGCATACTGTTGCCACCATGCGCCCGATAACTTCCTCAGGAAAACCATCAATATGAAAAATACCTGCCTGATGTGCCTCAACCAGATAGGCAGTTTTCTCTTCCACGGTAACAGTCACTGTAACGGTCAAGACAACTTCATAGAGTTTATCGCCTATGGGCCGAGCCTCACTGCCAAGATTCATATTTACTGCAGGTTTCCATTCTTCGGTAAATATATCCGGAGAATGTGGTGTTTCGAAAGACAGGTCTTTTATGTAGATTTTTTGTGGTGCGAACTCTCCCTGAGTTATCTCTTCGGTGCCTGCTTCAGCATTTGTATCTTCTTCAGCCATTAAAATAAATCCTCTGAATATAATTCGCCATCATTAAGCCTTCCCCTTCGTCAAAGGTAAGCTGGCATTTTGCCACGCGCTGATACCACCTTTTAAAGAATAAAGTTTTTCAAAGCCCTTCATTTTTAGACTTCGTGCAACACGTACTGATTCCTGACCCTGACCACAACAGATAACCACGGTTTTATCCTTGTATTTTTCCAGCTCTTTTTCTCGCTCACCCAGCTTTGCCGCATCTATATTGACGGCATTTATGATGTGCCCATTCTCGAAATCGTTAGCAGTACGTATATCCAGTACCGCTGCATCTTCATGATTTATCAGGCGCGTAACTTCAACGGGGACAATTTGAGATGAGCCCATGGCGCTGAAAAACAGGTTCCAGAACAGTAACGACGATATCGCCACAAGCAATGAAACCAGAAATAAATGATTAGCGATAAATTCCGGAATTCTTTCCATAATATTTTAGCTTTTGTCCTCGGCAGAACCTGATAATGAGGCGTGCATGATACGTTATACCCAAACTACTTGGAAATGTAGATTTACAGGCACTTCCCGTCCCCAAACAGTCTATGTTAAGTATCTAACTTTTGTATGCTAAAATTCGCCGAAATGAATGGACATGAGACGCAATTCACCTTGAATTCAGCAACCAAATTGCAGCCCATCATGTGTCACTGTCACTCTTGAAACTCATCCGACGACAAAATTTCGAACAGTGCATGCCTGTTTTTACGATGCTGAGTAATACCAAGCGAACGAATCTATAGATGCAGCCACCAACCAAACCGCTCATCCTGATTATTCTGGACGGCTGGGGATACACAGAAAATACCGTCTATAACGCTATCTACAGTGCAAAAAAGCCTGTTTGGGAAAAACTCTGGCTTGAATGTCCACGCATGCTAATCCAGGCATCAGGGACGGATGTAGGTCTGCCATCGCACCAAATGGGCAATTCAGAAGTCGGGCATATGACCATTGGCTCTGGTCGTCTGGTCGATCAGGAATTTTCAAGAATTACACGGGCCATTGAGGATGGTTCCTTTTTCAGAAACGAGATCCTTAATGATGCCTTTAATCGAGCAACCAAAAGTAACAAGGCTGTACACATCCTGGGATTGCTCTCACCCGGTGGCGTGCATAGTCATCAGGAACATATATTCAAGCTAATGGAACTGGCAAATCAATTTGGCGTTGAAAAGATTTATCTGCATGCATTTCTGGATGGTCGCGACACACCGCCAAAAAGCGCTGAGGAAAATATTCTCATGGCCCAGTTAAAAATGAAGGAATTGGGAAGGGGACGCTTTGCCAGCATCATTGGCAGATTCTATGCCATGGACAGGAATAAACGCTGGGAAAGAACCCAGCAAGCCTATGACCTGATTAGCCAGGGAAAGGCTGATTTTCGATCGGAGGATCCATTTATTGCGGTAGATATGGCTTATGCCAGAGGGGAGACCGATGAATTTGTCAGCGCCACGGCCATCACCAAACACGGTGAGCCTCCGATTCAGGTAGAGGATGGAGATGTCATTGTTTTTGCAAATTATCGTGCCGACCGGGCAAGACAACTGGCCCGTGCCTTCACTAAAGAAGATTTTCAGGGCTTCCCAAGAGAAAACGTTCCCATGCTTGATACCTTTATCAGCCTGACTGAATACAAGGCGAGCTACGAATTTCCCGTCGCTTTCCCTCCCAAGAGTCTGGACAATGTCCTTGGTCAATATATTTCTGAACTTGGCCTGAAACAGTTACGTATCGCAGAAACTGAAAAATATGCACATGTCACTTTCTTCTTTAACGGCGGTGAAGAACAGGCATTCGATGGCGAAGATCGAATACTGGTGCCCTCACCTCATGTTCGTACCTATAATATGGAACCAAAGATGAGTGCCTTTGAAATCACAGATAAGCTAACTGAGGCAATTCAAAGTCGCAAATATGATGCCATCATATGTAACTATGCCAATGCCGATATGGTCGGCCATACAGGTGATTTTCAAGCAACCATTAAAGCTGTAGAAGCAATTGATACCTGCCTCGGAAAAGTTATTGAAGCTGCAAAAAAAGCAAACACTGAGATTTTAATCACTTCTGATCATGGCAACGCAGAACAGATGAAAGCCTATGCCACTGAGAAAATAAAATCAGAATATCACACTGCCCATACCACCAATCTGGTTCCACTTATCTACATTGGTCGGGATGCTGAAGTCATATCAGGACTCTCAGGCACGCTGTCAGATGTTGCCCCGACAATGTTATATTTAATGGGACTCGAAGTGCCTCAGGAGATGACAGGAAAGCCTTTGCTGAAATTACAATGACCACCACCCCATCATCTCTCAGTCTGTCGCTATGCAATTGTTATAGTTACCTGCAGAGATGCTTTTTGTTCGTGCCTGTTTTTATTTACCTAATCAGCTTTCCACTTTACGCCGAAGATCTGGAAGAAAAGTCCGCAGAGTTAGATTCAGTCAGGCATCAAATTGAAGATGTCAAAACCAGTATGGAGAAAGCACGTCTTGAAACAGATGCCCTGCAAACTGAATTAAAGAAAAATGAGACATCTGCTGGCAATATTACCCTGAATATCAGAGAGATAGAAAGACAGATACAACAAAGAAACGAGCGCCTGAACCAATTGAACGACAGGAAGTCAGTCCGCGAAAGAGCACTTGTGAAGCAGAAACAGGCCCTGTCTCAGCAGATACGTTCTGCATATATGGTTGGTAAAAATGACTATATGAAATTATTGCTGAACCAGGAAGACCCTGCCAGGGTCGGCAGAGCACTCGCCTATTATGATTATCATAATCAGGCCAGGGCACAGCAAATTAATTCGGTCAATACAGAAATCGAGACAATCACTCAGCTGGAAAATACCATCAAGCGCGAAAATGATGCCCTGTTCAAACTAAAGAAAAACCAACTTGCAAAGGAAAGAGAAATTTCCCAGTCTCGAAGAGAAAGAGAAAATATTCTTGCAAAACTGTTGAATGAACTCGAAAAACAGGGACTTGAATTACAGGCATTACAACAACAGGAACAGGAAACAAAAAACCTCCTGGAAAAACTCACCGAAGAACAAGCCAGAGATGACCGTGGAAGCGTAGCGTTTTTTGAAGATATCCCGCCTTTTAACAGTCTCAAGGGAAAACTGGATTGGCCGATAAAAGGAAAAATCTTAACTCGCTATGGCAGTCGCAAACAGGGGGGGAAATTAAAATGGCAGGGCGTTGTCATAAATGCTGAACTTGGTGTGGATGTACAGGCGGTCAGTGGCGGACAGGTCGTTTTTGCAGACTGGTTTCGAAATCTGGGACTGCTGATTATCATCGATCATGGTGATGGTTATATGAGTCTCTACGGTTATAATCAGAGCTTATTGAAAAAAACCGGGGACTGGGTGCTACCGGGGGAAATTATCTCCCTTGCCGGTGATAGTGGTGGGCAGCTTCGTTCTGGTGTTTATTTCGAAATAAGGAATAATGGTAGTCCGGTTAACCCTGCCAGGTGGTGCAGGAACTAGCACAAGATATTTTTGCCATAAAGTAATAGACCGTATAAACGAGAAATCTTACAGAAGCCTCAAATACCGTTGCATGAGGCTCGGAGAAAAAAATGAATAATGCCTTACGTAATCTTTTTATTTGCCTGTTACTTTTACTGGCTGGTGCTCGAGTGGTCATCGGAGAAGCCGAATCACCTGAACCAGAAGCACTGCCTCTGAATGAGTTACGCACATTTACTGAAATTTTTGCAAAAATAAAAAGTGATTATGTTGAGGCGGTAGATGACAAGGAGTTACTTGAAAATGCAGTGCGTGGCATGCTGGAAGGACTTGATCCACACTCTGTTTATCTTGATGGCGAGTCTTACGATGAACTAAGAGAAGGAACTTCCGGTGAATTTGGCGGCCTTGGTATTGAAGTTGGAATGGAAGATGGTTTCATTAAAGTTATCTCCCCCATCGATGATACCCCTGCGCAAAAAGCTGGTATAAAAGCTGGTGACCTGATTATCAAACTTGATGACAGACCGGTTAAAGGCCTGTCATTAAATGAAGCTGTCGATATCATGCGGGGCAAGCCTGGTGATGCAATTAAACTGACCATTATTCGTGAGAATGAAGATAAACCCCTGGTATTCACAATTATCAGGGATGTGATTACGATAAAGAGCGTTCGCTTCGAGACACTGGAACCCGGATTTGGCTACCTGCGTATTTCAAGTTTTCAGTCACACACTGTTGAAAATCTACGTAAGGCAATTGATCAACTAAAAAAAGACAATAATAATCAGCTTAAAGGCGTGATTCTGGATCTCAGAAATAATCCGGGGGGCATCCTGACTGCTGCTGTTGGCGTTTCAGATATGTTCCTCAACAA
Source organism: Gammaproteobacteria bacterium (assembly GCA_003645215.1). Lineage (GTDB taxonomy): Bacteria > Pseudomonadota > Gammaproteobacteria > Eutrophobiales > Eutrophobiaceae > SMWN01. The sequence continues at coordinate 837 of QNEM01000042.1, read as the reverse complement.
GGGATTGATCGTTTACACGGAAGGCCGCATCAAAGATTCAAAATTAAGATTTAATGCCAAACCCAATGCCAAGCTACCGGACGTACCACTGATAGTGCTGGTGAATGCCGGCTCTGCATCTGCATCAGAAATTGTTGCCGGTGCCCTGCAGGATCATGGGCGCGGTATTATCATGGGTGAAAAAACTTTTGGTAAGGGTTCCGTACAAACCGTCCTGCCTATGACTAATAATGCAGCACTTAAACTGACTACAGCCAGATATTACACACCCAATGGCCGATCAATTCAGGCATCAGGTGTGGTGCCAGACATCATCATCGATAAGGTGAAGATATCCCTGATTGAAAATGCCATTGATATGCGGGTGAAAGAGGCCGACCTCATGGGACATCTTGAGAATGGACTTGAGGAGGCTCCGCTAACAGACGGAGACAAGGAACTTAAAAAAGATGCGACTGGGAAGGATAGGACAGTGCCACTTTCTTCAACTGACTATAGCCTTTATGAAGCCTTGAATGTCTTAAAAGGGCTGGCAATTATCAAAAAATAAACGGGTAAGTTTTATGGCAGAAACATCAATTCCCCGTGTTTTAGTCCCCCTGGCACAGGGTTGTGAAGAGCTGGAAGCCATTACCATTATCGACCTGTTAAGACGTGCAGGAATAGAAGTCATCTCTGCCGGGCTTGATACCGAAAACGTAATCGCCAGTAGAGGTGTAAAAATTGTCCCTGATACCGATCTGGAATCAGCATTAAAAGATAACTACGATATGATTGTTCTACCCGGTGGTTTACCCGGCGCAGATAATCTCGATAATGATGAACGTCTCAAATCAG